>JAEEQI010000154.1 GCA_016285215.1 Bacteroidales bacterium
AAGTTTGGACGGTATGATTAATTCCTATCAGGACACTATAGTTGCACCGGCTACCACCCCTGGAACCGGTGCAATTTCTATTATCCGCATCAGTGGTCCGGATACCTTCCGTATTGTTGACGCGGTGGTTCAATTAAACTCCGGAACTGTATCTGATTCAGAATGCTATACCATTCGCTTTGGTAAAGTATTTACGGGTGCTTCCCTGCTGGACGAGGTCCTGGTTTCGGTCTTTCGGGCTCCCCACAGCTATACCGGAGAAGACAGTGTGGAAATCTCCACACATGCTTCTTCCTATATAGTATCTGAGCTCATCGGCCTGCTTTTAAAAGCCGGTGCCCGTTTTGCGGAACCCGGAGAATTCACCCGCCGGGCCTTCCTGAACGGAAAGTTGGACCTGGCACAGGCCGAAGCAGTGGCCGATGTCATCTCCTCCACTACGGCAGCATCCCACCGCGTGGCTATGAATCAGCTAAAAGGTGGCTTTTCCAAGGAACTGGCCAGTCTTCGTTCCCAGTTGCTGGAGATGGCCTCCCTGCTGGAACTGGAGCTGGATTTCAGTGAAGAGGACGTAGAGTTTGCAGACAGGGAGAAACTCCTGGCCTTGATTGAAGATACCAAGCAGCACGTAGACAAGCTGGCTTCCTCCTTCCGCCAGGGCAATATGATCAAGAACGGCGTGCCCGTAGCTATTGTGGGCCCGGCCAATGCCGGCAAAAGTACCCTGCTCAATGCCCTGCTGGGTGAAGAGCGTGCCATCGTCACGGATATCCCCGGTACCACGCGGGACACCATTGAAGAAACCCTTAATGTGAGTGGAATCCTTTTCCGCTTCATCGATACCGCCGGCATCCGGGAGTCTTCCGACACGGTAGAAAAGATGGGAATTGACCGGACTTTCCGTAAGATTTCAGAGGCCGAAGTGGTGATTTGCATGCTGGATGCCCAGGCCGTTGAGTCCGACCTTTTGAACAATTTGGAGGAATTGTTCCAGCATATAGATATGGAAGGGCAGAAGGTCTTTATCCTGCTTAATAAGGTTGATAGATTGAGCTCCGACGATATTAACAAAAATGTTACTGTAATTAACAAGTTTGTTTTAAATAATAAATATCACGTAGATATTCAAACAGTGGCCGCAAAGAGTGGAAAAGGCATCGAAGAACTGAAAGAGGCCCTTTATCTTGCTGAAAAGGATCTTATTCCTAACGAAGATTCTACCTTTGTATCAAATATCCGTCATTTCGAGGCGCTGCAGAATGCATCATCTGCACTCTCCGAATGCCGCACTTCCCTCTCCCGCGGCATCCCTTCAGACCTCGTGGCCGAAGATCTTCGCCGTGCCCTGTCGGCCATCAATTCCATCCTTGGTACAGACCTCCTGGACCCCGAAGTCATCCTCCACAACATCTTCCGTAACCACTGCATCGGAAAATAGCAAGCCCGGGCAATCATTGCTGATTACCCAAGAAAGTATCCTTTTTCGAGTGCATCTAGGACTATTTGCTGGAACGGCGGAATAATGCGCCCATCCAGGGTCTGAATGTATATGGCCCGGATGGCGGCAAATGGCAGAATCTCCTCTTCAATATCCTCCACCGGGCGGTCTGTCCCGAAATACCCCTTCAGGAAGGTGTTCCAAAACCGTATGGAGGTAGCCTTGTCCATATGGTTGAGCAACTTCATCGGCTCTTCACGCATGAGTCTCATGGAAATCATGGCCATGCCAAAGTCAAGCATGGGATATCCGTATCCGAATTCTCCAAGGTCTATGAAATAAGCGTTGTCTCCGGAGAAAATCACATTCCCGTAGTGAAGGTCACCGTGGAGTGCCGTGTCGGATACGGGAATACGGTCAATGAAGCGGTTGATTGTTTCTTTGTCCTCCTTGGGCAGGAAGGGATAATCATTCACTACGCGATGGTACTTTTCTGCGACAGGAGGGAACATTCCCTCCGGAACTGCTGTTGCGTGGAGTTCCTTGCACATGGACGCAAAACGGGAGGCAAATTCTTCGGCCCTTTCCGGGTTCTCTCCAACGGCCCTGGCGAAGGATTTCTTGCCGGGTATGCGCCTGAAAATCATCCCTGTGCGTCCATCCGGGGACTCGACAAGCTCTCCCGGTTCCGGCGTAGGGATCCCGAGTCCATAGACTTTTTGCGCCCGGTCATACTCGTCAAGCGCCATCTGTTTGTGCTCCGGCGCATAAAGCTTCAACATAATATCAGGATTCTCCTTGTGGTTGAAACTTTCGCCCCATCGGCCTCCGCCCACGAGAATAAAGTCTTCCGGATTAATAGTCTTTGTGTTATACATATGCTTATCACGGATTATCACGGATTCAAAGATAACAAATCATTGCCATGATTACAAAAGATTAACCCCGCACCCTATTTGTTGGGACAGTGGCTTGTCTAGTCTGGTAGTTGGATTACTTTTTGTATATTTGTTGCAGACAATCATCTATGTGTATGAAAAGAATCCTATCCACCCTTCTGGGAGCCCTGTTGATTTCGGCCCTATCGGCCTTGGGGCAGGTTCCGGAGCTTAAGAGCATCCCCTTTTCCCACATCCGGGGCATTAGTGTAGGGAATGCGCAGAATGACGCAGCCGGAACGGGAGTGACGGTATTCAGGCTAACGGAACCGAGCCTTGCGGCCGTTGAAATCTTTGGCGGCGGTCCCGCATCGAGAGAGACGGAAGTCATTGCCGTGGAACGGAACCACCCCATCAATGCGCTGGTCTTCTCGGGTGGGTCGGCCTTCGGCCTGGCCGCTTCAAGCGGTGTTTCTCGCTGCCTGGAAGGGCATGGAGTGGGCTATGAGACCGGCAGCGCCCTGGTTCCCCTCGTGTGCCAGAGTTGTATCTACGACCTGGGGTACCGTAGCGCTACCGTGAGGCCGGACGAGAAGATGGGTTATGCTGCCTGCGAGGCCTCTTTTTCCGGAAACAACCCCCGCAGCGGCAGCGTAGGCGCCGGGACCGGTGCCACGGTGGGCAAGGCCGCCGGCATGAAGCAGGCACAGAAAGCCGGCATAGGCTATGCCGCCATGCAGATGGGTCCGCTCCAGCTGGGTGTAGCCGTGGTGCTTAACAGTTACGGAGACATTTATTACCAAGGCGGGAAGATAGCCGGAATGCAATCTACGGAAGCTGATTCCTATACCACCTTGCTGCAGACGGCCGAAGAGAACCTGTTTATCAGCACTCCCTCCGGCACCACCAACACTACCCTGGTGGCCGTATTTACCAACGGGGACTTCTCCCCTGCCCAGCTTAAACACCTGTCCCAGATGGCATCGGCCGGTCTGGCAAGAAGTATCAAACCCGCGTTCACCACGGCGGACGGAGATACCGTCTATGCCATTTCCGTGGGGAAAGACACAGAAAAGGTGACAGCCAACCTGAACGCCGTGGGCGCTCTGTCTGCCACCTTGGTGGAAGAGGCTATTGCCGACGCGGTACGCTCGGCCGGGATTCAATAAGCCTTAATTCTCTTCTTTGTGGAAGAGATTGGCGGCCTCCAGGCTGTACGGGAAAGCGGGCTGGTCCGTCAGGATACTGGCTTTCTTCAGATACTTCTCAAGGGCCGGACGGAACTTGGGATGCGCACAGTTGTCAATGATGCAGCGGGCACGCTCCACCACGTCCAAACCGCGAAGGTCTGCCACACCCTGCTCTGTTACAATTACTTGTACCGTCTTGCTGGTGTGGTCCACGTGGCTTGCAATGGGAACGATACAGGATAGTTTCCCGTTTTTGGCCGTGGATTTGGTGATGAAGATGGACAAACCTCCATTCTGGCAGAAATCACCGCTTCCTCCTACACCGTTCATCAGGTGACTTCCACCCACATAACTGGAATTGGTATTGCCGTAAATGTCGGCTTCAATGACCGTGTTGATGGAAATGACATTCAGGCGGCGGATGACTTCCGGGCTGTTGCTGATTTCCATAGGCCGGAGCACGATCTTGTCTTTCAAGGTATCCACCTTCTTGAGGAAATCCTGCATTTTCTTGGGTGACATGGTAATGGCCGTGGCCGAAGCGGCATCTACCTTGCCGCATTCAATCAGGTCCACCAGGGAATCCTGCATCACTTCGGAATAGACGGTAAGGTGCTCGAAATTAGACTTTTTAAGCCCGGCGAGTACGGCGTTGGAAACAGAGCCGATACCGGCCTGGAGCGGCGGCAGCGGGTTGCAGAGTCTTCCGGCTTCCACTTCCTGTTCCAGGAAATGGATGAGGTTTTCGCTCATGCGGTCGAAGTCTTCGTCGCCAGGGGCGTCAGCAATACCGCAGTCCGGGATTTCGCTGTGTACGATGGCCACAATCTTGTCTGGGTCGCAGGGAATATAAGGAGTACCCACACGGTCGCTGACCTTGGTAATGGGAATGGGCTGCGTGTTGGGAGCGGGTTCCGGCATATAGATGTCGTGGATGCCGCTGATGTTCTCGGGAACGGAAGTGTTGATTTCCACAATCACCTTCTTGGCGCAGGCTACATAAGTCTCGGAAGCGCCCACCGAAGTAGTGGGAATGATGTTTCCATGCTCATCAATGGAGCTGGCCTCGATCAGGGCCACATCAATAGGGTTCAGGTATCCGCTGCGCACCCATTTGGGCATAAGGCTCAGGGGCATGTCCACGTATTTTACCTTTCCTTCGTTGATGGCATTTCTCAGGTCTGCATTGGTCTGATAGGGCATACGGCATTTCAGAACACCGGATCTTGTGAGCAGGCCGTCGAAATCGTCTCCCAGGGAGGCACCGGAATAGACGGTGAGGTCCAGCTGCTCCCCTTTCTTGGCCTTCATGGAAAGTGCTTTGGCCACTTTCTTGGGGTAACCGGAGAGGGTGAATCCGGACACACCCAGGGTCATCCCCGGTTCTATGTAGCTGGATGCTTCCCGGGAAGAACGGATCTTTCGGAGCAGGGACTTCATTTTGATGCGACTCTCAAAGGAATCCACAACATCGGGTTCCGCCTCGCTGAAATCGGGTTCCGGAATACCGTAATACCGCTTGTATTCCACGGGGGCGTGGCCACGGCTTTCCATCTTTTTGAGAAGCGTCACCGGAATGCCCAGTTTCTCCATGGCAGCAGCAACGGCCTCGGCATATTTGGCCGTTTCGAAATTCTGCAGGAAGGTAATGGAGAATTCGCCTCCCACTTCCACCATGGTAATCATAGGGATTCTGCGGATGGCCGAAGTCCAGCAAAGGTCCTCGATTTCGTTCAGGTAGCCATGGTCTGCCAAGCGGCCGATGTAACTGAAAACATAGGTTCCGATGAAGGTGTAATAGTTCTTGGCGTAGAAATTCATACGCTCCCGGAAATCTGCGTATTTTTCGGCCTCCTCCGTAATGGCGTTGTACGCATTGAGGGCGCTCTTGAGCTGGTCCGGGCTAATGAGTTCCTTAAGTTCTGCACGGAGCTGGGCTCCCAGCTTGTCTTCACTTTGTTGCAACTGGTCCGGAGCTACAGTCTGGAAAGCGAACGTCCAGCCGTTGCGGTGGGTGTTTTCCAGGCCCACGGCCGTTCTGCAGTTCACGGGGAGGGCTGCCGTAAACAGTTTTTTGTTGTCCGGGTACATTTCCTGGAGGACACGGGCCATGATGGCCTGGAAGGCCGATGCCGGGGAATGTCCGTTTTCCTTGCAGTAGGCCATGAATTCCGCGCTTTTGACCGTGAGGTGATAGCGCGTCA
>JAEEQI010000155.1 GCA_016285215.1 Bacteroidales bacterium
TAAAGGCAGCCCTGCTGTCCCTTTCCGAGTCCCTGTCGCTGGAACTCAAGGGCACCGGCATCCAGTGCTGCAGCATCCTGCCCGGAGACGTCTCCACCGGCTTTACCAACGCCCGTAAGCTCAACGCCGCCGCCCAGGATCCCGCTTCCCCCTATCGGGCCAAGATGGACAAGAACCTCAAAAAGATAGAGGCCGATGAAAGGGGCGGTATGAAACCCGAAGTCATTGCCAAGGCCATCCTGAAGCAGCTCAAGCGCCGCCATATGAGAGTCCGCGTTATTCCCAGAATTGACTACGCGGCCGTGGGCGCACTGGTCAGATATCTGCCCGAAAAGTCCAAATTAGCCCTTTTGAATTTCTTGTACAGCTAATCTCTTGTACATTTGACAAAAACGATGTATCTTTGAGGGATGCGTCGTTTTTTGTCCATATGGATTATGCTCCTGGTAACCGTTGCAGCGGCTGCCCAGGGAACCACGCGTGTACGCGGAATGGTCAAAGACGCAGAGACCGGAGAACCCCTCCCCTTTGTGGGCGTATACTTTGACGGAACCACCATTGGCATATCCACGGATATGAACGGCCACTACAGCCTGGAAACCCGTTCCCCCGAAGCCAAGGTCCTCACCGCCCAACTCATTGGCTACCAGAGCGTCTCCATTCCCATCCAGCCGGGCTCCTATTCGGAGATTAACTTTGTCCTTCGGCCAGACCCCAAACAACTGGCCGCGGCTTATGTAAAGCCCAACAACCGCTACATCCGGTCCATCCTCAAGAAGATCAGCGACAATCTCTCCAGGCACGACCCTGACAATGCACCGGACTGGAGCAGCCGCCTGTACACCAAGATTGAACTGGATGTTACCAGAATGGAGGATCTGTTGAAGATTGGCTTTCTGGACCGCAACATAGGCTTCGTGAAAGACTATGCCGACACTTCGGCCATTACGGGCCAGTCCTTCATTCCCGCCCTCATCTCGGAAAACGTATCCGACGTGTACCACAGCCAGTCGCCGGCCTACCAAAGGGAAGTGATGCGCTACAGCCATATGTCGGGCTTCCAGCAGGAAAACGTGCTGCGCCAGTACACGGGTGCCCACCTGCTGAGGGCCAACTTCTTCAAGCCCAGCATCTCCCTCTTCAACCTGGATATACCCAATCCGGTGGCCGCCGGCTCGCAGGGCTATTACAACTACTTCCTGGTAGACTCCCTGCAGGTAGAGGGCCGAAAGACTTATGTCCTCCGTTTCCATCCCAAGAAGCTGGTCACCTCCCCCACCCTGGACGGTGAAATGCACATAGACGCAGAAGACTACGGCATCCGCAGTGTCCACGTGGCCCTGTCCAAGGACTCCAACGTGAACTGGATCCGCCATATCAATATGGACATTGAGAACCGCCGCACGCCCGAGGGCCGATGGTTCTTTGACGACGAGCGCCTGTTCATAGACTTCTCCATCGCCACCAGCGATTCGTCCCGCATAGTCTCTTTCCTGGGCCGCCGGCAGCTCTCCTTCCAGGAGCCGGTATACGGTCCCATTGAGGACCCGGACGCCCTCAACGCCAAAACGCAGGTAGTGGAGCGTGAGGTGCAGCAGGGAGACAAGGAACTCTGGGCCCAGATGCGTCCCATCCCGCTGGAAGCCAGGGAGCAGGGCATCTTTGATATGATTGACGCGTTCCAGCAAACGCGCTTCTACAAGAACAGTTTTGCCATTCTCCATACCTTATTCGCCGGCTATTACCGAATCCCCGGAGTGGGCATAGAAGTGGGCCGATGGGATCACCTGATGGCCTATAATCAGATGGAAGGATTCCGCGTAAGCATAGGAGGACGCACGTATCAGGACTTCTCGGAGACCGTACGCCTGAGCGGTCACGTAGCCTATGGATTCAGGGACAAGAAGGTCAAGTGGGCCGCATCGGCAGAGATTATGTTCAAGAAAGAGCTTACCCGTAAGCTCAGCCTCACGGCATTCCACGACCTTACCCAGTTTGGCAGCGGAAGCCGCGTACTGTCGGCCCAGTCCGTATTGGGCTCCGCCATTGCCCGCAGTCCCGGCCGCCAGAGTATGGTGCGTCACTTTGACATCCTCTATGAGCACGAGTTCAACCCTTCCGTCAATGCCGCTCTGGAAGTGAATACCGCCCGCGTATGGAGCAATGACCAGGTCCGCTTCACAAGGCCCGACGGAAGCATCCAGGATAGTTTCTCGGCCAATACCGTCCGCGCGATGCTGCGTTTCTCCCTGGATGAAAGGGTGACCCGCAACGTCTTTGTCAAGACGTACCTGTTTACAAAGTATCCCATCCTGGTGCTGGATGTCACGGGAGGTATCAAGGGTATCACCAAAGACGATTTCTCCTTCCTCCGCACCAGTGCTGCGCTCAAATGGAATACGCCTTCCCACGCCCTGGGCTTCGGCCATCTCTACCTGGAAGGCGGCGCCATCTGGGGCAGTGTTCCCTACCCTCTGCTCAAACTGCACGAGGGAAACCAGACCTTCTATATGGACCAGACGGCCTTCAGCTGTATGAACTACTATGAGTTCATCTCGGACCGCTGGCTGTCGGGCTATTACGAGCATAACTTCAACGGTTTCTTCCTGGGTAAGATTCCGTTCATCAAGAAACTGGACCTCCGAGAGGTATTCACGGCCCGTGTGGCCTGGGGTACCCTCACCGATGCCAACAGCATCCACGCTCCCTTCCAGCTTCCTCAGAGTGCAGGAACCCTTGAGAAACCGTATGTGGAGCTGGGTGTGGGCATAGCCAATATCCTCCGCGTACTGCGTGTAGACTGCTTCTGGCGCGTAACCCACCGCCTGCCGGAAGCCAAGAGAAACTTTACCGTCAATGTGGGATTTGATGTTGAATTTTAACCGAACTGCTATGAGACAAAACATCAAGCCAGTGGTCATTAAACCCTACCAATACATAGGCCACATTTTGAACCCATATGACTCGTTCTCTTTGCCCATTGTTCCCTTCTCATTTCTTATGGAGGGAGAAGCCCTGGTAGAGGTGGACAATCAGAACTATTATTTGTCTCCCGGGCAGTTCCTGCTTATTCCGGAAAACCACGCCATCACCGTGAAGCACGCTACGCAGTGCAAGGGCTTTCACGGCTATTTTCAGCTCAGCTTCCTGAAAGATGCTTCTTACCAGGTGCTGCGCCAGTCCAAGCCCATTCTGCAGAGTTTCTGGTTTGACGACGCCGTCTTTATGGCCGCCCTTATGAAGCGTATGTGCACCGCCTATGAAGACAAAGACGACAAATTCCTTCAGAGTGCCATGGATTTGATTCTGGGGCAACTGCGTCCCGGAGACCGCGTAACCGCCGTTCCGGAGAAGTTCCTCCAGCTGGTATTTGAAAAGGACAAGACCCCGCTTACGGTTTCTGAATACGCAGATATTCTGAATGTTACGCCCAACTATCTCAACAAGGCCGTCAAGAACCGTACACATCGTACCGCCATTGACTGGATTGAGATTGCGCGTATCAACATTGCAAAGAAACTGCTCAAAGACCCGGCTGTTTCCATTGCAGACATTTCAACCCTGGTGGGTCTGCCGGACCAGTCTTACTTCTCCCGCTTTTTCAAGAAAAAGACGGGACAGACCCCGTCCGAATTCCGCAACGAGCTTTAGCGCCAGCCGGTCACGGTCAAAACGCCGTCCTCTACCCGGAACAGCACTTCCTTGCCCCCAAAGGGCATAGCATATTCTTTCTCCGGCTTGTCCTGATAAGCTGGACGGGGATCCAGGGCCAGGACATCGGCCAGGGCCTGCCTGTCCAGCGGACAGTCTTCCGGGATTACCACCTGCAGCTTCTTCTCCGGAGCCTCAGCGGCAAATCCGCACTGGGCATCGGGGAAACTGTCGGCATAGGCAATGTAAGGCTTGATATCGTAGATGGGCGTTCCGTCCATCAGATCGGCCCCTCGTACCACCAGTTCCAGGTTATCCACCTTCACCAGTTCCACACACGAGAGTCCCAAAGGATTGGGCCGATACGGGGAACGCGTGGCCCAGACGCCCATAGCCGTATTGCCGCCCAGACGGGGCGGGCGCACGGTGGGCTGCCACTCCCCTTTGGCGGGTTTGTTGGCGCTGAAACCCCAGATGAGCCAGAGGTGGCTGAAGCCCTCCAGTCCCCTTAAGGCCTCCCGCACGCGATACTCGTCCTCAAACACAATGCGGCCTTCCAGCCTGGTTAACCCGCTCTGGCGGGGAATGCCAAACTTGGAGCCAAAAGGACCCTTGTAGTAAGCTACGGGCTTGATTTCCATAACTAAGAAAGGTATTTGCCGTGACAACGGCAGTAGCGGAGGCCGCTGCCGCAGGGGCAGGGATCGTCCGGTGCCACGTGAGGAATGGCGAATCCCAGCGGAACGCCTTCGGCCCCCAGGTCGGAGGCAAAGCCGTCCGTGATGGTGGGTTCGGGCATAGTCCAGTGGGGATATTCTTCGGCCGCCGATACCGGTTCTTCCTGGCGGGGCGTCTGCCAGGCGGGCCAGTCGGCCTTGCAGAGATTGGCTTCTGCAGCGCTGTAACCGCAAAGGAACCACTTGGGAACGCTATCTGCGTACTCGCTCACAATCTTGCAGCAGGCCAGCCAGCTTTCTTCGTCCAGTTCCGGACACATAGGGCTGTCCATCAGCGGCTGGAAGAGGGCATCGTTCTGCTCTACCGTATACTGCGCCTCCATCCACGTGTCGTGCTGGGCTTTTACCAGCTCATAGCCTTCGTATCCCACCCGGCGGTACATCTGCTCCAGGCGCATTCCCTCGGGCGTTTTGAAGCCTATGGTAAAGTAAGGCGCACCGGCACCGGCTTCGCGGGCTTCGGCCGCCGTAAAGGGTTTGAAGCGCTTCTGATTGAGCTCTTTGCGCTGGGTAAAGATTTCCTCCACGTTCTCTACGCAGGGAGAGCAAACGTAGTCTCCCCACTCGTCCGTATAGCGGTACATCTTGACCAGCGGGCTCTGGTGCAGCATCTTGGACAGCTCCTGGAAGTCTCCCCCACGGGCCTCTTCAAACCAGTCCATCAAAAGGTCAATGAAACGCTCGGTGGAAAGGACTCCATACAGGTTCAGATATCCCAGTCCCACGCGCTCCACTTCAAACTGGCCGCTCTTCTCGCAGGAGCGCAGCACCTTGTCCACATCCGGGGCCACAATATCGTACATCTCTCGGCTGATCCAGACCTTGTGGAAGTTTTCGTCGGAATCGTCGTACTGCACGAGGCCCGTCACCTCCAGCAGAGAAGGATAGTCTGCAAAGTCCTGATACTGGACCTTGTCGGGGCCGGCGTGCACCAGTTCCCTCAGAAGGCGTACGTCCCGCTCCATCAAATGGGACATCCACCGGCGCGGCTGTGCGTGCAGGTAGGTGTGGAGCTGGTCCACCAGCTGGGACTTCCTCAGGCGGGGGCTGAGTTCATTGCCCAGGATACTTCCCAGGTCCTCCAGCTCCACCTTCTGGAACCCATCCAGGATGGTATGTAAAGTACGCTCTTCCATAAAGGACTGCAAAGGTAGTAAAAAAAGGTGGTCATTTTATCACGACCACCTTTTCTCTTTATAAAG
>JAEEQI010000156.1 GCA_016285215.1 Bacteroidales bacterium
TTCCCTCGAGTTTCAGGATAGTGATTTTGCCCTTCTTCGCCAGGCGATAGAAGGTTGTACAGCCTATGTGGAGTTTCTGGCACGCCTCCTCACGGGTATAGTAACGCTTTTCACTCTTCTGCGCGGCAGCAACCCCGGCCTCCGCTATGGCCTCTGCGATGATGGGTTTGAGGAGATTGGTGAAGAATCCCCGAATCATATCAGTGTCTGACATAATCGTAATTTTTATAAAAATGTAAGTGAAAAGGCGGTGCACCTGCCTGCTACCGACATGATAGCGGATACAAACATATACGAAAAATGTGGAAAAATGAAAATAGTTTGTCAACAAAAAATGTGTTTGAAAAGTTGTAAGGTCTGACTCTGTTAGATATACATATCTACTTAATAATCTGAAAGTAACATATAATATACGCAAGAAAAGAGTAAGAATTTACCGGCTATCACATATGTCCTAGATCACACTATAACGCGGGTATTTTTTGCACAAAAAGTTTTCAACAGGTTTATACTTTCAAATTATAACCAACAACTTCCAAGAACGAAAGTTACATTTTCATCTTCGGCGATTTTACTCCTTTTCGAGGCTTGTAAGTGCAATATAATAGAATTATAGTTTTAATTTTTTCGTCAGATATGCACGGGAGCGCCCTTGGAGCGTTCCCGGAGCGCTCTTTTTTCTAAAGTATTGATTTAGTTTGAAATGTCTAACTTATTGATTGATATTTCCACATTTTATAAAGAACTTTGTGTTAGTGAGATTGATTGAAATATGTAATTGCATACGCGCTTAAACTATGATTGCTCTTCCTTCCATCGCTTTTGGAGGCTTCTCCGGATCGGCCAAGGATGTTACGGCTCGTCAAAGGGACGGCCGTAGCATCCTGACCGTTCGCTGCTGGCCCACCGGGCAGAAGACCAATGCCCAGGCGGTCCGCCGTGCTTCCTTGGCCAAGATCACCAAGTCCTACAAGATGCTCACCGAGTCCCAGATGCAGGAGTGGGAACGCCTGGCTCAGCAGGCCAGCGGAGCATCGGCCTTCGGCCAGAAGGCAGAACTGTCCGGCATCAACCTGTATGTTCGCCTGAACGCCAACAAGGTGATGGCCGGAGAAAGCATGATTACAGATGCTCCGGCGGCCCTTGGGAATGTGCCTGACGCTTCTTACCGACTGGCCGTTGTGTCTCCCTCCATGGTCGTCTTTCAGGGCATCAAGCACCAACCCGCACCCAACAAACTGGTTGTTAAGATGTCGGCGGTCGTGAGCCCCGGCATCTCTAACGGATGGAGCAAGACGGTGATCGTTTCTCCCGACACGGAGGATGATTGGGGCGAGGCGGACCTGACGACGCTGTATACGAAGACCATCGGCATTACACCTGAAGTGGGCCAGAAGGTCTTCATTGAGGTATACTGGATGAATACCGCCACTGGTGTGACTGGCCAGGTTTCCCGTGGTTCTGTCATATGCCTTACGGATGAGGAAGCCGCTGCCCTGGTTGGTGGCTCCCGCGCACGCTATACTGAAGAGGACCTGATGCCTGGTAGCACGGTAACTGAATGCGACATTGAGTTCACAACTGGAGCGCCAGTGATCTTCTTTGATGTGCTGAGCCAGGGCATGGAAGGCGTGGCACAGAGTGAGATTTATGTAGATAAGCCCTGGCCGGAAAATTCGAGGGGTACGGTGTACGTTCTTAACCGGGAGAAGAAGGAGAATTCGTATCATATTGGTGTGCTTAACGGCGTAATTAAAGAGACTTACGACCATAAGAATAGCGCCGTATTCAATGCTGCAGCAGGAACCATAGGCAAACCGGGTGAGATCTTCGGAGCCGGTATACTGGTCTAACTTTTAGTGTTTGAAACTATGTTTGTATCAACGGGAAATAACTTCGGTGCCGGTCAAATCCGGTTTAAAAGCTATCAGGCCGAGAACTATCTGGTCCTGAATGCGAACTTCAGCTTCCTGACGGGCAACCCTGATTACCAGGCTGCCGAAGTGCTGGAGATAAGAGTTCCTACCATGAGGATAGACAGGAGTGTAGAGGTGGGAGTCTTTGTTGGCTTCCGCGACCGCAGGCAGTCCTATGGCAGTGGCACCTGCTATGATGGTTGCACCCTGGCCCGCAGTTGGATTAAAGATAGCAACACCATCTGCATAGAAAAGCTTGCCTGCATGAGTGGAAAGGAGAAGCTTTATGTCTATATAGCAGCCCTTTACCCTCAGCTGAATCAGGGACTGAGCGACGGTAAGCAGACTAAAAATACCATCAGTCTGACTCCTCTTCCGGAATGCTGCCCGTTTAATAGCAAGTCCATGTTCGTGGTAAAGGAGCACTGGGTAATGCTGCTGCTTATTTTGGGAAATGTGCCTGGCGCCATCTCGAGTAGCCCCTGGGCCGCCGCGATAGAGAACTTGCCTGTTGACATCCAGGGTGTACTTCCGTTCTGCGGTGGAAGTCAGCAGTATAACGGAGAGTTCAACGGGCTTTCTGAGATCACTATCAAGGAAGGAAGATTCACTTCTCGTTACCGTTGCATGGTGCAAGATGGTTCCTTTGCCTTCGCTTTCATGGTGCGCGGGGACAATGAAGGGGAAGTTGTTGATGAGTGGCCGCTGTTTCCTGAAGATGAGAGAATCCGCTATATTTTCGATCGCGAAAAACAGGGAGAGTGGGTACAGCCAGGGCAATTCTCCTTTGAGCTGGCTCAGGGCCTTTTGCTTTTGTCTTTCCAAGGTTGGTTCGGTTCCAACGGACCTGGGAACGGAAACCAGTTCGAAGTGGAGACCCTCCATCCTCTCTTCCCGCAAGGAAGATCGGGTGTGGTAGGGCGCACTAAAGACGGAAACCGGCTTGCCATCTACGATATATTCTGTGAGACTTCGATGAACCCTAACTACGGACGCGTGATACCGGCCTGCTCTGCTCCCAAGGATACGTTAATTGAAGTTTTTGACACGAACATTTATACCTACAACCCGTATTAGTGACTATGTTGACGATTGTTGGAAATAATTTTGGCGGAAACTATTCCGGTGTTACGCTCAAGAGCGTAGAGACACGCTTCTACGTTGTAGTTGATGGGATTATTACGGTGGCGCCCTCCGGAGCGGCTTACGATGCAGCCGATGTGCTGGAACTGGAAGTGGAAGGACTTCAGATGCCCGCAAGCGATCCGTCGGCTGTTTATCTCACTTGCCAGGTGAGTGGCCAGCGCTATGTAACCATAGCAAAGGCCTGGATCAAGAACAGCCGGACCATCTGCATTGAGAAGGTTGCCGGTTGGGCATCTCTAGCTTCTTACCAGCTCCATCTGAGTTGCCTTTTCTTTCCGACGGGCTATGATTTCTGCCCTCAGTATTTGGCCAGGAATAAGATTTCCCTGAGCAACGCCCCTTCCGGAGTGACGATGAGGTTGGAGAACTGCTTATTCAAAGAGGGATGGATGTCATTTTACGTTCAATTCTCGCAGTGGCAGACGGCCGACCCTACAGCCTTGCTGCAGCTGACATTGAACAATGTGCCGGCAGGGGCCGCGGGCAGTCTGCTCCTGGTATACAACGAAGCTTCGCTGGAGTCCATGGGCAGCGGTTATGTCCCTATGACGCTGAACGGAACTTCTCTTGTCTCCGATGAGGCCCCGGGTGCGCTGTTCAATAATGCCCAGGACTACAAGTTCATCAAGGGAATTGTGATTTTTGACTAAGCCATGGCCAAGCAGGAACTCACAAAGCTTCAGGGCGCCATTGCCATAGCCAGTTTCTCTGCGGGAGTGCTGATTGCAATGGTGTGTCTGTTCTTCATCGAGCCGCTGGGCGAGATTGCCTCATCGGCCATCTCCATTGTGAGCGAGCTCCTGGTCCTGTGCGGTGCCATCCTGGGCGTGAAGGCCAGCTATGATACCAAGTTCCGGAAGTTCGAGAATGAGCTTAGGCATAAACAAGACAAACCTGAATAAAACTTAAACTATGAAACCCTCCGCCATCTTTGTAATAGCCCTTCTTCTTACCGCTTGTGGTGTTGCCCGGCCCGTTCTGGACCAGGACAACACCAAGGTGGAGGTGAAGACTGTTGTGGAGAGGGTGGTTGATACCGCTTACGTAGAGCTTCCGGTGCTGGTAGAGAAAGTGGCCACTCTTGACACGGCCTCCGTGCTGGAGAATAAGTACTCCAGATCTGCAGCACTGGTGACCGGCGGTGTTCTCCATCACTCCCTGGAGACAAAGTCAGTCCCGGTTCCGGTTCAAGTGGAGAGCAAGATTGTGTACAAGGACTCTATTGTGTTCCGTGACCGGGTACAGACTATGACCGTGGAAGTAGAGAAACCACTGACAGGATGGCAGAAAGCCAAGCAGAAAGTTGGCGGTATATGTTTCTTACTGATAATCCTTTATGGACTATACTTAATCATTCACTTTATCTATAAACCTAATTCTTCAAAACTATGAAGTACATTCCTTCTATCGCTTTCGAAGAGATGTCTGGCTCCGCCAAGGGCGTGACCGCAGCGAAGGTCAAGAGCCGTAAGTACATCCGTAACCGTGGCTACGGTGGCAGCACCCGCACCGAGTTTCAGGCTTCCGTGAAGTCTGTGTTCAAGGAGCTGAGCCAGGCATGGCGTAGCCTGACCAACGCCCAGATTCTGGCCTGGAACGCAGCGGCCAACACCGCCGAGGCCCGTGCCGTCCTGGGAACCCGTGGCAAGATCTCCGGTTCCAACCTGTTCATGCGTCTGAACTACTGGGTAGTGTACTGCAATGGCAGTATCCTGACCACTCCTCCCACCCTGGGCGGCGTGGATGCTCCCGACAGCGCCACCGTGGTTCTGTCCAGTTCGGCCATGACCTTCCAGCTGGCCACCATCCCCAGCGATGTGACCAACCTGAAGCTCGTGATCCAGGCTTCCGAGCCCCAGAGCAATGGTATCTCCAAGGCCTACAGCAAGGCTGCAGCCTTCGACGATCCCATTACCCCGGTGGCCACCGCCATCGACATCAAGGCCAAGTACGACTCCAAGTGTGGCGCTCCGTCCACCGGCTTCCCGAAGGTGTTCTTCAAGTATTTCTACATCAACACTGCCACCGGTGAGAAGAGTGCAGAAATGCTTGCCAGCGCCGTGCTGAGCAACGCTTAGTCTCTGACAGAGAACTGAGTTTGTTGGCCCCGGCAGAGTTATTCTGCCGGGGCTTTCTTATGGTCATGTCGCAGAAATTGTTTAACTTGCGTTCGGTAAATTTTATAGAGGAGCTTAAATGGTTAACTACGGATTGAAGGATAAAGTTGCCCTGATTACTGGTGCTAATAATCCACAGGGCATTGGAGCAACTACGGCATTAACTTTTGCTCGCG
>JAEEQI010000010.1 GCA_016285215.1 Bacteroidales bacterium
TCCGGCTTTTCCTGAATCAGTTCTTCTTCTATCCGCTGGCATCCTGTCCAGATCAGTGCGCATGCAAGCGCTGCTATTGTTATGATTGACTTTCTCATGGTTTACTCGCTTTTAAGATAATACGCCTTTCCTGCCGGGATACTTTCTCCGGTGAACTTGTATAACCCCAGGGTGCCGCCGGAGATGTTCAGCACATACGGTAATCCGGAAAGTCCGCTTACCGTAACCTCCGAATTAGAGCCGATAAGGATATTCCCGGCATAGGCCGTTACTTCGGTGGATGCCAGGGTGCTGAGGGTGACGCTGGCGACATCGGCCACAATGATTACGGCTGTGCCGTGCGGGATTACGCTGCCGTCCTCACCCACCAGGTGGAACACCACCTTCTCGCCATCCAGGCTGGCCGTGTAGGCCTTGGCGCCTTCCGGAAGCTGATAGTCCAGCGTGCCGTGGTAAAAGGTTGTCACGTATTTGGATTCGCCGAAGAGGGATGCAGCGGTAGCGGTAAGGTTCCGCTCGGCTGCTGATGTCCACGTCGCGCTGACGGTGATGTCGGTGTTGGGCATGGTGAGCGTCGAGCCGTCTATTGTTGTGCCGGTAGCTGAGTAGCCACTGTGAGTGTAGCCTTCAGGCACCGCGCCGCTGTAGCCGAGGGTGAAGGTGCTGCCCTCGGTGTAGTAGGTCTCGCCGTCGATGGTGACGCTTTCGCCGCTGGTCTTGCTGGCGGTGACGCCGGAGGCGAGGGTGAGGGCAAAGACCTCGTTTTGGGGATCATTGTATTGCCCTTTTCCATTATTTAGTAGTCTGCCTAGGCAGCAGTCGCGATAGTGGCTGGTGGAAACGGTGCCGCTGGCGAGGTTGCCCACGACGACGTCCGCATGGTAGGTTGTGTAATCAGTAGTGAACGTGGACACGGTGACGTGGTGGAGCGTACAGCCGCTGACGGTGCCGCCGCTGAGGTAGCCCACGATGCCGCCGAGGTCCTGGTAGCCGCGGATGTAGCTGTCGCGCAGTACGATGTTCTGCACCGTGCCACCCAAGACGTAGCCGAAGAGGCCGAGACTCTGATTGTCGTGGTTGCTGCCCGCAGAAAATTTGTCGACACGGATGCCGCTGATGGTGTGGTTCTGGCCGTCGTAGGTGCCTTGGAAACTCTTGCCGTAGCGACCGATGGGGGTGAAGTTGTTCTCTAAGTCGACTGAAGTATGGTATATATTGTCCCATGCGTTGGTGTAGTTGTAGGCGATGTCGGCAGTCTGTCGGAAGGTGACGCCGGAGCAGTCATTGCCGTTGCTCACATACTTGGCCAGGCGGTCGAGGTCGGCGGTCGAGGCTATCTCGTAACTGCCGTCGCTGAGTTGGGTGAAGTCGCTCAGTTGGAGTTGGCGGATGTTGTAACTCTTTCTCTGGGAGCCGGTGTATTGGCCCATGCCTGTGACGGTGACGGTGCCGCTGGTGCTGCCGACGTTGTAACTGACGGTGTAGTCCACGCCCTCGGTGAGGGTGATGGCTGGGCTGCTGCCTTCCTGATAGGTGACGGTGGGCACGGGTTGGTTGATGCCGTCATCAAGGTAGGTATCCTCGATGCCGCCGATGGTGGCGGCATAGTCAAAGGGCGTGTGGGTGGCCATGGTGAGGGTTACCTTGCCAAAGGTGGTGTTCCCTAACATAAAAACCTTACGCGAAAAAGTGGTCCCCGTGATGCTTTCAACAGAAACCGGCGTACCGCTATACGTACTTACCTGGACACCCACAATGTGTTTTACACTGGAGTTGAATGTTAGATCGGCATTCATGCCATTTACGGTGGCATCACCTGAGGTTGCTCCGAAACTGAAATTGCCGCGAACAGTCATTGTGAGCGGCACGGCAGTGGAGCCGATATTAAACTCCTGGTGAATATACACGTAATCGGAATTTGTAAGGTCTTGCGGACCGAAATTGTACGTCTGTCCAAGGTTGCTTTGAATCACGTAGGCGTATTTTCCGCCATTCATCAACCCCTGAAAGGTGACTTCGACGGGGAAGGTGCCTGGCGTACTCTGCGCCCATGCATTGGTGTGCCCCGCCGCGAGGGCCGCTATCGTCAGCAGGACCGCAAAAAAGTGCCTGAAAGTGTTGCTTCTCATCTTTCGGCCCTCCTTAACCTTCATCCAAACTGCCATAATTGTAGTCTTGCGTGTTGTACGGCGAGCCGCACACAATTCCTTCCGGCCTCAGCTCCACCACCTCCACTTCGGGAGCTTCATACAGTTGTTTCGTTTCCATTGTTATCGTGTTCTGTTTTATACTTTTAAATCCCTATTCTACGTAGTACGCCTTGCCGGCGGGGATTTCTCCGGAGTACCCAAAGAAGCCGAAGGTCTCCCCCACCTGGCTCATCACGTGTGCACCCGAAGGGGCCTGGATGGCCGATGACGTACCCCGGAGGATGTTGCCGGCTACGGAAGGAGCCGAATTAGACGGACAGGTAATCTCAAGGGAGGCCGAATCTGCCATAATTACCACGGCGCAGCCTGCCGGGATGACAGATCCGTCGCCAATGAGATAAAGGGCATGGTCGGAGCCCATATAGAAGGCCCGTGCACCTGAGGGAAGGTTGTAGCTATTTGAAGAATGGTAGAAAGTGGTCCAATAAGTCTGGCCGGCAAAGTTGGCTTGTTGGGCCGAGAGGGAAATGGTATTGCTTTCCAGAACCCTCACGTATCGCCTGTTGCTGGTACTGCCCGAGGACAGGTTAGTCCAGGAATTTCCGTTACCGCTTTCCTGAATAACATAACCGACAACCGTGCAGGTGACTGTGCCGCCAATGCCTACACCTCTAGCGCCGTTTTCACCGCGAGCGCCCTCGCGGAGATTGTCATAGCTGTCTTTGCCGCCATTGCTGCCATTGCCACCAACGCCACCATTGACACTAATGCTACCACCATTAACGGATAGCGAGCCATCGATGCCAGCTCCACCCGCACCGCCAGCACCGCCAGCGCCGATGATGCCGGTAGAGTGATCTGCATCGCCGCCAGTGCCGCCAACGCCGCCAGCGCCGCCAGAGATACTAATGCTGCCTCCATTAACAATAACCGAGCCGGTAATTCCTGCGCCCCCCATACCGCCAGCGCCGCCAGCGTGGCCAGCGTGGCCCCTGCCGCCCTTGCCGCCCCTGCCGCCAGAGATACTAATGCTGCCTCCATTAACAATAACCGAGCCGGTAATTCCTGCGCCCCCCATACTGCCATCACTGCCATTACTGCCATCGTAGCCCACGCTTCCTTTTACATTGACCGTACCGGGCCCTTCAACCGTCAGCGTTGCACCGTCGGCGATAGTGATGCCCCTTTTAGCCGTCAGCGTCACGCCATCGGCTATCACGAGTTTGACATTGCCGGTACCTGTCACATTGATGCTTGACGACGCAGTATAGTCTTCCGTCACCTCAACCGTACTGCCAGCCGTCCATTCCACCGGCAGCAATGCGGGATCTATGATGGTAAAATCCCTTGTGACCATGCCGTGGAAAGGGCTTATACCACTGATCCGTAAGGTACCAGTGCCTGGTGATGAGTTATTAATAAAACTGAAGGAATAGTGATCTCCTTGGACGAGCGTCCTGCCGTTGCAGATAACCTCGTACTCAGGCGTCACAGGGGAACCGGTATATAAGTATTCTTCGTCCACGCCGTCGATAGTAGTGGAAAAATCATCGATAAGGTAGATATCGTCCACCGAATAGGTGATGACCAACTTATTGAAAAAGCCTGCATTAATGGTCTTGCTGAACGTGTGGGTGCTCTCCACGTCGGCACCCCAGTTGGTCTCATCGAAGGCCACTGAGCCGTTGTCATTGTATAACACCACCTGCCAGATGTAGTAGTTGTTGGTACCGCCGCCCACCGTGACGGTAACGTCTCCCTGCACATTGAGAGCGCGATCTTCATAGACGGCGATTCTATTGTTGGAACTGGCGAAGTTGACGGTGATACCGTCAGGCAGCGTGGCATGGATGCTGGCCGTGATATCAAAAGTCCACGGCGATGGAAAGCAGATGTAGTGCGCACCCGGCTTGCCCTCCTCGTAGAAATAGCCCTGGAACTCTATCTGGCTGCCGACAGTCCCGCCGTGAAAGAGATACGTTCTGGTGATGGTTTCGCCCCACGCCGTCCCAGTGAAGGCGCAGAGAATGGCTATAATAAGGATATTTCTTGCTTTCATAGCTTACCAAACTACAGTTGCGGTGCCGCTGTGGGCCAGGTTGGACTTGGTTACGGCAATGTTCTGGGCACTGATGAACTTGCCGTTGCCCAACTTATCGCCGGGGATGTCTTTCTCTCCCAGGTATAGGGCATTGTTATATCCTATCACAAAGAAAGAGAACTTGTCAGGCTCAGAGGTATTGGCGTTTTCGTTGCGGAGGGAAAGGTACAGCAAACCACTGGTGGCCGAAGACGGTCTGACGGTAAGGTTGCCGTAAGTGGAAATCCATCCACTGGAGTAACTGCGGGAAGTGACCAGTTTATTGTGGTTGGACGACACGGTGAATTCCTTCACACTAAGAGCCGTATCATTCACTTTGAAACCAAAGCGGTATATGCTCTGCTGGTTTTCGAAGGCGGCACCGGAAGTGGTAGTAATAGTCTTATTGCCCGTGTCTACCGAAGCCACAGTAACATTTGCCGTAGCGTAGTCGTACAGGCGATCTATCTTGGAGACAACATTGGGCGCACCTCCATCCTGCCCGGTATAGTCCCAGTCCTTCCGCGGGAAGAGCAGGGTAAGGACCGCGTTATTGGCAACGCCGGCAACAGACTCCAGCGTTCCGGAAAGCGTGGCTTTGGTGTTATCCGTACCATCGGCCGTAGCCATCAGTTGGCCCAGATAGGTGCCGCCCTGGTACACGGCTACCGTTTCTCCGTCTCGCCATAAGGCGGTTAGTGTGCTCCCGGAATTAATCAGCTTCAACGCTTTGGTATCCTCCCCCTTGGTGGCTTCCAGCGTAAGGGTATAAGGTCCCTCCAACGCTTTGGGCTTCTCCGCCACAAAATCATCTTCCGCCTTCTGGCAGGCAGCGACGGCCGCCAGAGCCAAAAAAATCCATCCTTTCGTTTTCATCGGCCTTCTCTCCTAGATTTCTTCTGCATTTCCGTAGCCCGGAAGAGTGTACTGCTTGGATTCACAAATGATTCCTTCCGGCCTCAGCTCCACCACCTCCACTTCGGGAGCTTCATACACCAGTTTTGTTTCCATCGCTATTGTGTTTTGTTTTATACTCTTTCTCTTCCTCCCGCAGCGCCTTGCGCACGGAAAAAAAGAGCAGCGGCACCCACACCAGCAGGAGCAGGACCGCAATTGCAATCATCAGTATGTCTTGCCAATCCATATATTCACGGTTTATGGACCCAAAGATACGCACGCCCGCGCAAACGGATGTATCGTCTGAGTCCAAAACTTGTAAATCTGCGTCAACAAGTTGTAAAAATCCGTTAACAAACCTGTAAACTCATATTTTTTTGTAAATTTGCGTCCAAACTGAGCAAGTAGTGTCCCCTACCCTCCCATATTTATGCGGCGTAGCGGCGGCGGTCTATGTGGCCATCTGCCTGGCGTGCGCGGCGGTGCGCTGGTTCCACATGTGCCCGCCCTACAACCGCAATCCCAGGTACTACTACCCCGGCCGGCCGTTTGTGACGGCGGCCTGGCTCAGTTCGCTGTGCCTGCTGCCCTACGTTTTCCAGCCGGAAAGCGCAGACTCCTGGTTCCTGGTAAAGATTTTCTTCCTGCCGGTAACCCTGTATCACTTCACCCTCATCCTGTTCTCCTACTTTGGGAGCGTGATGCAGTGGAAAAAATGGGAGTGGCCCACGGTTCTGGCCGGCATCCCGGTGGGCGTGGCGCTTCTGACTGCCCTGGTACTGGCCATCATCCCCGGAGACCAGTTGCACTTCCCCACCATTGAAACCTTTGTCCTGCACATCCTGGGCCTGCTGATAACAGCCGTGTGCTTCACCTCCGTAGCCGTCGTACGCATCTGGGTGAGCCGCTACGATTCCGACGACTATTCCAACCCGGCCGATTTTCCTGTGGTAAAGGCCCGCGTGTGGCTCATGTTCATAGGCATCAACGTAGTCCTCTGCTGGACCGGTGCCCTGCTGGACCGTCCTTCTGTGATGGCCGTCATCATGCTCTTCATAGCCCTGTCGGCCGTTATCTTTGTGATTACAGCCCTGCATCCCAACCGCAACCGGCCCATGGAAGAGGATTCTCCCGAGCAGGCCGGGGTCGTTTACAAACGCGCCATTTCCCAGAAAAAGAAAGAAGAGATGTTAAGCGCCATCCGCACCGTGGTGGAGCAGCAGAAAGCCTTCCTGGACCCGCACCTGACCCTGCACGACGTGGCGGAGCGCTGCGGCTATAACCGCACCTACATATCGGGCCTTATGAAATGCGAACTGGGCGGCTTCTTTGAATACGTAAACCACTTGCGCATGGAGTATGTAGAAACGTATCTGAAGGAGCACCCCGACGCCACGCTGGGAGAAGCCATCGAGGCCGCAGGATTTGGCTCCCGCCCCAGCTATTACGCCGTGAAAGCCAAACTCAATGCTTCATAAGTGATTACCGGCCGAAGCGGTCAAACGCAGCGCGGGAGAGGGTCTCGCGGTCCTCGGGATGAGCGATGGAGATGAGGAGCCTGGCACGTTCCTGCAGGGATTTTCCGTACAGGTTAACGGCGCCGAATTCCGTGACGACCCACTGGATATCGGCCCTGGGGGTTACTACGCCGGCACCGGGCTTGAGGGTGGGCACAATCTTGGGAAGGCCCTTGGCGGTGCGGGAAGCCAGCGCAATGATGGCCTTGCCGCCCTTGGAAAGTTTGGCACCGCGCACGAAATCCAGCTGACCGCCGGTTCCGGAGTAGATGCGTTCACCTATGGAATCGGCACACACCTGGCCGGTAAGGTCAATTTCGATGGCCGAATTGATGGACACCATATCGGGGTTCTGCGCAATGACGCGAGGGTCGTTGGTATAGGCGATGTCCAGCATAAGCACCTGCGGATTGTGGTCTATGAAGGAATAGACCTCCTGCGAACCCAGCAGGAAAGAGGCCACCACCTTTCCTTTGTCAATGGCCTTGTTCTCTCCGTCAATGACCCCGCTCTTGATGAGGGCCAGGGCACCGTCCGAGAACATTTCCGTATGCAGACCCAGGTGCCTGTGGTCCTTGAGGGCCGCACAGATGGCATTGGGCATAGCGCCGATACCCATCTGCAGGCAGGCGCCGTCCGGAACCAGTTCCGAGCAGATGCGGCCAATCTGGAGGTCCGTCTCGGAAGGAGACGCATACTCCTTGGTAATGAGCGGACGGTTGTCCTGCACCAGGGCCGTGAAACGCTCAATGGGGACCAGGTTGCCCAGGGCAAAGGGAACATTGGGATTGACCACGGCAATACGTTCCCGGGCCACGTCCAGGGCCGCGATGGAGCAGTCTACCGAAGTACCCAGCGATACCATTCCGTTTTCCGGCTCCGACACCTGTACCATAGCCACATCGCAGGCCAGTGCCCCGTTGCGGTACATAGACTGGGTCTCGTAAAGGTTTACCGGAATATAATCGGCCAGTCCTTCCTGCACGTTCTTACGCACGTTAGGGCCCACAAAGAAGCCCTGATCAAAGAAGGGACCGCCTTCTGCATAGGGGGCGGCGCCTTCCGTATGGAAGTGGTGGAAATGAACGTCTTCCAGCTCCGAAGCACGCTCTGCGAGGGCTTCAATGAGCACCTGCGGAACGCTGGCCACACTGCTCAGATGCACGTGGTCTCCGCTGCGGACTGCGCGGACTGCTTCCCGGGCCGATATGTAGGTTATCTTGGACATCAGCGGGCAAATATAGTATAATTTGTTGTATATTTGCGATACAATAATGAATAATTCAATGCACACGCGCGAAGAAAAACTGGCCGCGTTTGGCCGCCTGCTGGATATTATGGACGAGCTCCGGGAAAAATGCCCCTGGAACGCAGAACAGACAATGGAATCCATCCGCCGTCTCACGGAGGAAGAAGTCTACGAACTCAGTGACTCCATTATCAAGGGAGACCGCCAGGCAACGGCCAAGGAGATTGGAGACCTCCTGTACCATATGGTCTTCTATGCCCGCATAGGCCAGGAAGAAGGCGCCTTTGACATTGCCGATTCTATGAACAAGGTGTGCGACAAGATGGTCTTCCGCCATCCGCACGTATTTGGTCCCGAGGCCGGCAAGGCTACTTCGGCCAAAGAGATTGCAGACACCTGGGAACTGGTGAAAGCCAAGGAGAAAGACGGCAACAAGCGCGTGATGGCCGGCATCCCCCAGGCTATGCCCGCCCTCTTGAAGGCTCTCGCTATGCAGGAAAAGGCCCGCGGCTGCGGTTTTGACTGGGAGAAGAAGGAAGATGTATGGGACAAGGTCCTGGAAGAGTACCGTGAGGTATCCGATGCGTGCGACGAGGGAGACCCCAACCACCTGGAAGAGGAGTTCGGAGACCTTCTGTTTGCCGTTATCAACGCCGCCCGCCTCTACGGTGTGGACCCCGAGACCGCCCTCAACCGTTCGGCCGAAAAATTCCGCCGCCGCTTCACTTATCTGGAAGAGCAGACCCTCCGCAAAGGCCTCCAATTCTCTGACCTCACCCTCCCCCAGATGGACGCCATCTGGGACGAAGCCAAAGCCAAAGGGCTATAGTCGCCCTATCTCTCACTACCGTGAAATGTAATTAACTAATAATTAGTACTTTATACAAATCCTCCTCCGCGTGGTTTGCGGTTTGTATTAATACTTGTCAGGCGTTTCTTCTATCTCTTCGGCCGTAATCTTTTTCCTGTCCATCTGGTGCCAGGCGTAGGCTATGTAGGCTGCTACAAATGGAATCAGGAGCGAGACGCAGGACATTACCTTTAGCGTGAAGTAGCTGGAGCGGCTGTTGTCCAGGTACAGCGAGCTCTGGAGGTCCGTGCAGGACGGGTAGTAGGCCGTACCGTTGAAGCCCGCCAGGAAGAAGATGCTCATAACCACCAGCACCGTTCCGGGCATAGCAAACCAGATACCCTTGCGGGACTTGCTGAAAGCACCCAAGTACAGGCTGTAGAGGATGAGTACAACCCCCACCAGCAGCATACAAAGCACCACCGGCATAGCCAGCAGGTTATGGAGATACTTGAAGGGCTCCAGGGATACCACTCCGTCCGGAGAAACCGCATACCCTTGCTTGACCAGCAGGATAGCCGTCCAGCACAGGAAGAACAGAAGGAAAGGAACCAAGTTGATTTTGATGCTGCGGCGCATCTGGGCCTGAATGCCTTCGTCGTCTACATTATTAAGAATATAGAGCGCACCCAGAATGGCGGCCAGGAGCATCACGGTGCAGCCCAGCAGCACGGCGTGGTACTGCCCCAGGGCCTCGAGCCCGTGCCAGTTATTCCCCCAGGTGCTGATAATAGGGGCCGAAGGATCCGTAATGGCCACCTTGTTAACGGTAAAGTCAGAACCTGTGAAGAAAGTGCCCACGGCCGTACCCACCAGGAAGGGAGCCAGCAGACCGTTGACCATAAGGGCCACGCGGAAGGCCTTTACGCCCAGCAGGTTGCCCTTCTTGTTCTGGAACTCATAGGCCACTGCCTGGAACACAAAGGTGATGAGCAGCAGGATCCACACCCAGTAGGCACCGCCAAAGCTGGTGCTGTAGAAGAGCGGGAAGGAGGCAAAGAAGGCGCCTCCAAAGGTAACCAGCGTGGTGAATGTGAGCTCCCATTTTCGGCCTGTGGAGTTAAGGATCATCCTTTTCTGGTTCTCGCTCAGGGCGCGGTTCCCCAGATGCAGGTTGCCGCCTTGCACAAACATCAGGGCCACCAGCAGACCGCCCAGCAGGGCAATCAGGACCCACCAATAGTTCTGTAAGAATTCGTAAGTCATAGCCTAGCTGTTTTGGGGTTCAACATCGGGGCCCTTGCCAATGGCGCGGATCATAATGCGGATCTCGATGGCCAGGAACAGGGCAAAGATTCCCAGGAAGAGGAAGAAGGTGGTCTTGACGGCTCCGGCACTGAGGCTGGAGATGGCCACGTTCACCGGCAGCAGGCCCTGGATGGTCCAGGGCTGGCGGCCTACCTCGGCTACTACCCATCCGCTCTGGCCGCAGATGTAAACCAGCGGGATGCAGAGGATGGCGGCCCACAGGAGCCAGGTCCATTTACCCAGTTTATCTTTCCAGAGGGCATACAGGCAAAGCAGGAGCACCAGGGCAATGAGCATACCCAGGCCAATCATAAGGCGGAAGGCCCAGAACACGATGCCCACGGGCGGAACCACGTCTTCGGGCCGGCTCAGATGTCCGTAACCCATATACTGCACGTTGGCTTCCAGAAGGGCTTTGGCTTCGGCCTTCAATACAGGGTCGTCCGTTGTGCGATAGACTGCCAGGGCGTCCAGGGCCGTTCGGCCCATATACATCTTGTCTTCTACGGAGGGGATGACGTTGCCGTCGTTGTCCGTGTAGCCGTTCAGGATGTCGTTGATGCCGGGCACGTACCCGTTCCAGTCGTGGGTGGCCAGCAGGGACAGCATATGCGGCACCTGGATGCCGGGGACAATGGTGAAGGCTGCGCCCTTGCCGCCGTCTCTGAGACCTTCGGCCGCCGCCAGCTTCATAGGCTGGAACTCGGCTGCGTGAACGCCGGAAGCGTCTCCGGAAAGCATCACGGCACCGGAGCCCACCAGGCCCACGATGGCGCCAATGAGCATACTCTTTTTGGCAAATTCCACGTGGCGCTTCTTGAGCAGATACCAGGCACTCACGCCCACCACAAAAATGCCGCCGGTAACCCAGCCGCTGGTAACGGAGTGGCAGAACTTGCTCACGGCCACGGGGTTGGTAATCACTTCCCAGAAAGCAGCTGCCGAGGCCATCTCGCTTCGCACGGTATCGGGGTTGAAGGTGGTTCCCACAGGATTCTGCATCCAGCCGTTGGCCACCAGGATCCAATAGGCCGAAATGGTGGCGCCAATGCCGGTAAGCCAGGTAGAGGCCAGATGGAACTTGGGAGAGACCTTGTTCCAGCCAAAGAACATTACGGCAAAGAAGGTGGCTTCCATAAAGAAGGCCAGGATGCCTTCGATGGCCAGCGGAGCGCCAAACATATCTCCCACAAACCAGGAGTAGTTGCTCCAGTTGGTGCCAAACTCAAATTCCAGAATGATACCCGTGGCAATACCCACGGCAAAGTTGATGGCAAAGATCTTGATCCAGAACTGCGCGGCCTTCTTCCAGAACTCGTCTTTCTTGACCACGTAGAGGGTTTCCATAACCGCCATCACCACGGCCAGGCCCAGGGTGAGGGGAACAAACAGCCAATGGTAAGCGGCTGTCATCGCGAATTGGATTCGCGACCATACGACAACATCCATAAGCTTAATCGGTTAAAAGGTTCAGTGTATCTGTGTTATGTGGTTGAGTCAGGGCGGCACCCACCTTTTCGCTCTTCTCCTGGTCCGTGAGCCCGCGCATAGCCGGCTTGAAGAAGAAGACGCGAAGGATGCCAAAAAGGATGATGAGTTTGAGCAGGATGAGCCAAACCAGGGGCTTTCCCCAGGTCATATTACGGAAACCGTCCCGATACAGGGAGGTAAAGAATGATACCAACCTGCTCATATTTACAAAAATACGAACTCTTTCCCACAAAACCAACATCCAGCCCGTGAAATAGAAGTGATTGACTATCCGATAGATAGGCGGCACGCTCTACTTGATCAGGTTTCCCAGGATGCTTCGGGTGAGCTCCTTGGTGAGGGTGGTGGTAGCGCTCTTGGTGGCGCGCTTGACCACTTTCTCGCCGGTGGAGGTCTTGGACTTGGTCTTCTTGCCGGTGACGGCGCCCGTAACGGCGTCTGCGGCAGCAGCGGCGGCCACGCCCGTCACGGCGGTGAGCACGGACTTGAGAACCTTGGCGCCAATGCCGTTGGACTTCTTCTTGGCGGCTTCTTTGGCTGCTTTTTCGGCCTCCTTGGCGGCCTTGGCATCTTCCTTGGCCTGGATGGCGGCCTGGCGCTCAGCCTCGGCGGCGGCTTCAATTTCGGCCTTCTGACGCTCGGCCTCTTCCGTGGCGGCGGTAATGAGTTCGTAGGCGCTTTCGCGGTCGATGGGATGATCGTACCGGCCAAAGAGGCGGCTGCGGTTGATGAGGTCTCTTCTCTGGTCTTCCGTGATGGCGCCAATCTGGCTCAGCGGGAAGAGGATCTTGGCACGTTCCACGATGGCGGGAGTTCCCTTCTCATCCAGGAAGGAAACGAGGGCCTCGCCGGTTCCCAGTTCCAGGAGGGTGTCGTAGGTCTTGAAAGCGGGGTTGGGGCGGAACGTATCGGCCGCTACCTTAACGGCTTTCTGGTCCTGCGGGCTGTAAGCACGGAGGGCGTGCTGTACGCGGTTGCCCAACTGACCCAGGATGTTGGACGGGATGTCCGTGGGGCTCTGGGTAATGAAGTAGATACCTACACCCTTGGAACGGATGAGGCGGATTACCTGCTCAATCTTGTCCGTAAGGGCCTTGGAAGTGCCTTCAAACAGCATATGGGCCTCGTCAAAGAAGAACACCAGCTTGGGAAGGTCCATCTCCCCTACCTCGGGCAGGGTGGCATAGAGTTCCGACAGCAGCCACAGCAGGAAGGTGGAGTAGAGCTTGGGCTGGAGCATAAGCTTGTCGGCCGCCAGCACGTTCATTATACCCTTTCCGCCCTCGCACTGCAGGAGGTCGTAAATATCAAAATCAGGTTCTCCAAAGAACTTGTCGGCTCCCTGGTTCTCCAGGGCCAGCAGGGCCCGTTGGATGGCACCTACGGAAGCGCTGGTTACATTACCGTACTGAGTGGTATATTCGGCCGCATTCTGCCCCACAAAGTTGAGCATAGCGCGGAGGTCCTTCAGATCAATGAGCAGCAGGCCGTTGTCGTCGGCAATCTTGAAGACAATATTGAGGACGCCGGTCTGGGTCTCATTAAGGTCCATCAGGCGGCCCAGCATATCCGGTCCCATACGGGAAATGGTGGAACGCATAGGATGGCCCTGCTCCCCGTACACGTCAAAGAAACGTACCGGGCAGTTCTGGAACTGAGGATCGGAGATCCCAAACTCCGGCAGACGCTTCTCAATGAATCCGGAAAGCTTACCCACCTGCGAGATGCCGCTGAGGTCTCCCTTCATATCGGCCATAAAGCAGGGAACGCCGGCCTGGCAGAAGGTCTCGGCCAGTACTTGCAAGGTAACGGTTTTACCGGTACCGGTGGCGCCGGCTATGAGTCCGTGGCGGCAAGCCATCTTGCCCTGAAGGGAAATGGGGCCGTTGGCAGAATGCGCAACGTACAGTCCTCTTTCTTTGTCTAGCATATCAGTTACTATTTAGTGCTCTTCTTTCTCCAAAGATAGAATAAAAAGGATGAAATCGCAAAGGTGACTACGCCAATGAGGGGTGCCAGCGTCTGGGGCAGACGGAAGCCAATTTTATCGACCAGGATGAAGGTGACGCAGACGGAGGTCATAAACAGGGCCGGCAGGAGGGTAACGAGATACCAGCGGGCACCTTTGGCGCGATACAGATAGACGGTGGCCGTCCAGAGCATAAACACCGCGAGGGCCTGGTTGCTCCAGCCGAAGTAACGCCAGATGACATTGAAGCCATTGGCATCGGCAATGTTGTACCAAAGGAGGACGGCCGAACCGGCAAAGAGCGGAATGGCAATGGCCAGGCGCTTGTGGATGTCTTTCTGGGGCAGTTTGACAAAATCGGCGACAATGAGACGGGCACTGCGGAAAGCCGTATCGCCAGAGGTGATGGGAGCAGCCACCACGCCCAGGATGGCGAGGATGCCGCCCATCAGGCCCAGCCAGTTCTCGGACACCTTGGTAACCACGGCGGGCGCAGCGGCCGTGAGGTCGGAACCTACCTCGGCAGCGCCGCCGGAGAAGAAGAACCAGGAGGAGACGGCCGCCCAGATAAGGGCCACCAGACCTTCCGTAATCATAGAGCCGTAAAAGACGGGCCGACCCAGTTTTTCATTCTGGATGCAGCGGGCCATCAGGGGGCTCTGAGTAGCGTGGAAGCCGGAAATGGCGCCGCAGGCAATGGTAATGAACAGGCAGGGGAAGATGGGCTGGTTCTTAATGCCGGCCTGCTCCGACCAGCCGCTCAAACCATCCCAGAGCTCCGGCAGGGTGGGCCACTTGATAAAGAGACACACCATAAGGGCCGCCGCCATAAAGAGCAGGGCCACGGCAAAGATGGGATAGATCTTGCCAATGAGCTTATCAATGGGCAGCAGTGTTGCTATCACGTAATAAGCGAAGATGATTCCCACCCACAGCATAATGGAATTTCTGGTGCCGTCTCCGGCAATGTCTCCCAGGATGAGGGCCGGGCTGTAAACGAACACGGTACCCACCAGCAGCAGAAGGACGACGGAGAACACCAGCATCACCCGCTTGGTCCTTTGACCCAGATAGTCTCCCACCAGGTCCGGGAATCCCTGGCCTCCGTGCCGGACAGAGAGCATACCGCACATATAGTCGTGAACGGCACCCGCAAAGATGCAGCCCAGAACTATCCACAGATAACTGGCCGGGCCAAACTTGGCACCCATAATGGCACCAAAGATGGGACCCGTTCCGGCAATATTGAGGAACTGGATCATAAATACCTTCCAGGTGGGAAGGGGAATGAAGTCTACTCCGTCCTGCTTGGTAATAGCCGGTGTTTTGCGGGAAGGATTGGGGCCGAAGACGCGGTCCACGAACTTACCGTAAATCAAATAACCCAGGACGAGGGCCAGGATACTTAAAAGGAAGGAAATCATAGTTTATTCAAAAAAGCTAAAGTGAACACGGCCGTAATGGCGCTCTTTTTTGAAATGAGGGTGGTCAGTGAAGGAATGCTCGTCTCCGTGCTCCAGGATGAAGTAGCAGCCGGGATGAAGCAAATCGTAAGAGAAAATCTGGTCCGGAAGGGTTTCCAGACCTTCCAGGGCATAGGGCGGGTCTGCGAAAATGATATCGAACTTTTCCCGGCAGATGGGGAGAAAGTCAAACACGTTGTCCCGCACCATAGTTACATTGGTGAGGCCCAGGCGGGCGGCTTCCGTCTTGATGAAGCTGGCGTTCTCACGGGCCATCTCTACGGAGTACACGCGCGCAGCGCCACGGGAGGCAAACTCAAAAGCAATGGAACCGGTACCTCCAAAGAGGTCCAGCACCTGCAGGTCTTCAAATTCGTACTCGTTGTCCAGAATATTGAACAGACCTTCCTTGGCAAAGTCCGTAGTGGGACGCGCCTTGTATCCTGCCGGCGGCAGAATCACTTTTCCTTTAAGTTTTCCGCCAATGATACGCATAGGCGGCTAGAGTTGAACTACGCCCTTGAAATAGCGGTACAAAGACATACTGGCCTCCGGAGACAGCGGGGTGCGGAAGCATACGGTGGATACTTCCGGATTAAGCTGCAGCTGCTTGAGGCTCAGGAAAAGGAAGTACTGGGCGGTGGTGAAGTCCGGCGCCTGGAACACATTGGCCAGGCGGAGGCTCTTGCCCTGGGCTATGGCCAGATGGAGGTATCCATCGGCCCAGGAGGCTACTATCTTATTGTATTCCGTAAGGGTTTCCAACTGCCGGAGCAGGTAGTACATCTCCGGCAATACGCGCACCGGCTCTCCCGAGAGGGGCAGCACGGTCTGGGCTATTACCTTGGAGAGAGATTCCCCAATGGAATTGCTGAATACCAGCACGGAGGCCTGGGAAGGGACGGGAACGGTTTCCACAAAATCTCCTTCTTCCAGGGTGCAGACCTCTTCCAGAGCGGCACGGGCGGCCTGGGGGTCATAAAACACTTCCGGCACCAGGCACATCTTGGGCGTGAGGAGCGAAACGGCTACCTGCTCATAGCGGCGCTGGAATTCCGGAGTGGTAAAAAGATGCTCCGCACCCATCCAATCGGATATGCGGAGCCCTTCAGGGGTTTGCACCTTAAAAGAATATCCACTCAAGGAGACTTGAATGGATATCCCTGTAAACGGCGTGTTGGAGTTTTCCATAACGGAAGACTACTCCCAGTTACCGGCGTTGTTGTTAGGAGCGGTAACGCTACCTACCTGCAGACCTTCGTACTTGTTCTGGTCTCTACGCTCGGCGTCCAGGTTGATGCGAAGCTGGTTGTCCAGGCCTTTGCACAGAGCCTTGTAAGGCATACGGGCCTCGAACAGAGGAACATTCACACCGGAAACAAGCTTAACCGCGCTTTCCATCTCGGTCTTCTGGCCACCGGAGAACGGGATGAAAGCCAGGGAGTCGATGTGGAAGTCCGGGCGGTTGTTGAAGAGGGTATCCTTCACGGGAACCTGGGTAGTCACAGAATACACAACGGGAGTGCCCTTCTTGTAGGCGTCCTGCAGCATATCCAGGATCTGCTCCTTGGTAGCCTTCTTGCCGGCGGCCTTCTTGATGGCCTCGGTGTTGGCAACGGCCAGGGAATCGTCCATAGAGCCAATCTGCATCACGATGGCCATTTTACCACCCTCGTAGAACATCTTGAGGGAGTCCATAGTGGGGCTGAAACGACCGGTTTCACTCTTGAAAGCTACCTGGAGGGTACGGATGTCTTTCAAGCGCTGGATGGCTACCTGGGAACGGGCGGCAACCTCTTTGTTGAACTTAACCGGCTTCTGCACACTCTTTACAGTGAGCCAGACAAGGAGGACGATAAGGGCTGCCAGGGCGCACTCAATTGCGATTTTGACTGATTTGTTCATTATTCTAGTGTTTTATAATTTTCCAAACTTCCGACAAAGTTAAAAAAATGATTTCTCAAAAGCAATAATCTTTTGTAAATTTGCCATCGCATTTAGTACTGCAATGCTTATTCTTACTCAAGAAAAGATTCATAGCCTCCAAGCGCTGCTGGAAGCCGCCTCGCGGGTGGCCGTTCTGGGTCATATCCACCCGGACGGGGACGCCCTGGGTTCCACCACCGCCATGGCCCTTTTCCTGAAAGAGAAACTGGGGAAGGAAGCCTGCTGCATCCTGCCGGACACCCCTCCGGAGAACCTTCACTTCATTCTGGCTCCCGCCATCCCCTATCACTTCTACGACCAGGACGCCACCGCTGCCGTCGAGGCAGTAAAAAGGGCCGATCTGGTCATCCTCCAGGACTGCAACTCCTTTAACCGGACGGAAGGCCTGGAAGAAGCGCTGAAGGCATCTTCGGCCCGTAAAATTCTCATTGACCACCACCTGAATCCGGACGAAAACGCCTTTAACCTGGTCTTTTCCACTCCGGACATCTCCTCCACCTGCGAACTGCTGTACTGGATCCTGAAGGAGATGGGCTGGCAGCCCGACACCCTCATTGGCTCGCCACTGCTGGCCGGTATGACCACGGACACCAACAACTTTGCCAACTCGGTTTACCCGTCCACCTTCCGGATGGCCTCCGATCTTCTGGCTGCCGGCGTAGACCGGGACGCCATCCTGGAAAAGATTTACTGGTGCTACCGGGATACCCGGGTGCGGCTGATGGGCTATATGCAGAACGAGGGGCTGCACATCCTTCCGGAAGGCGCCGCCTATATGATTCTGACCAAGGACATCCAGCAACGCTTCGGTCTCCGGGAAGGAGAAACAGAAGGACTGGTAAATGTTCCTCTCAGCGTTGGAAACGTGCGCCTGAGCCTGCTGGCCAAGGAAGACCAGGGTCATTTCCGCGTGTCGGTGCGCTCCAAGCGGGGCACTTCGGCCCAAAACCTGGCCCGCCAGTATTTCCACGGCGGAGGACACGAGAACGCCGCCGGAGGAAAGATTTTACCCGAGGACTACTCCCCCGCCCAGGGCATACAGGCCTATGTAGAACAAATCCTGAAAGCTTTCCTGCAATGAAGAAAAGCACGTCCATACTTTTGATCCTGATGCTCCTGACGGTCCTGGCAGCCTGCACCAAGCAGTCGCTGCAGGCCACCTATGACAAGCAGATCACCAACATCGAAAACTTTATCAAGAGTATGCAGGGCAAGGACCCGGACGCCAGGCTCATCAAAGAGGAGGAAGGCGTATACCGCCTCAACCTGCACGACACCCTGGACAGGGTTCTTAACCGGACCGACTCCCTGGAATGGGGCGGCGAGGTTTCCCTCTACTATGCCTGCTTCGTCCTCACCAGCGCCAATCTGACCAGCACCAGCCTGGTAGCCACCAACATCAAGGAACTGGCAGAGGAGGCCAAATGGAACCTGACGGACGAAAGCATCTTTAAACTGGACACCCTTAAGTTGGACAACAATCTGATTCCCGGTCTGGCCAAAGGCCTCAGAGGCGTACAGCCCCTGGATGAGGGATATATCCTCTTTACCGGAAAATATGGATTTGGCAAGAACGAGCGAGGCACGATTCCTGCAAGGAGTGCCCTGGCTTATTATTATTGGATAGAAAATATCAGCAATGAAAACTAAATATCTTTTACTCGCAGTTTTGGGCCTCACCGCCTGGGGATGTGCCAAGGAAAACACTCCTTCCGTTGGTGAAACCGCCAAGGAATACCTGAGTCTCTGGATGGACAAATACCATCCCGGCATTCCCGCCACCAACGCCGGTCTTTACATTCTGGAAGACAAAGCCGGCACCGGAGAATCGTGGAATATCGAAAACGACTACGCTTACGTGGAAGTAACCGTCAGAACCCTTGACGGCGATATCTCCACCACTACGGACGAGCGCCTGTCCCGGCAATTGGGCACCTATGCCAAGGGCAATTACTATGGCCCCCGGTACCAGGCTATAGGAGAAGGAAACAGCTATGCCGGCGTAGATGCCATCCTCGATGGGATGCGCATTGGCGGCAGCCGCAAGGTCGTGGTTCCGGCCTGGATGCTCACCACCAAACGTTACAACACCCAGCAGGAGTACATCAACGCCTCCACCGTTTCCTCTTCCCTGATCTACGACGTCAAGCTCTGCGGACAGACGGAGGACATTGACCAAATGGAAAAAGACAGCCTCAGAAGCTATGTAACCCGCCACTACGGCAATCTGGCTTCCGTATCGTACAATTCAGAAGAAGAAGCCAACGGCACTTTCTATTTCTATAGCGACGTGAGCGGCTTCAACGATGACTCCAAGAAGCGCGGAGAAACCAGCAGTGCCACCATCAATTACACCGGCCGCCTCCTCAACGGACAGGTCTTTGACACCACCATTGAGAAGGTAGCCAAGGATGCCGGCATCTACAGTGCCTCCAAGACCTATTCTCCCATGGATGTTAAGTTCTCGGCCGACTGGAACAGCATCACCTTAAGCGGCAGTTCTTCCCTCATCAACGGCTTCAAAGGAGGTCTGTTTCTTATGAAGTACGAGGGCCAGAAGGCCGTGGTTATGTTTACTTCCACCCACGGCTATACCTCCACCGGCAGCGGAGAAACCATTCCCGCCTGGTCTCCCCTGCAGTTTGAACTGGAGCTGGTGACCGTCTCTGACAATTAATTTATGAACGGAAGCGTTCCCACAGAACTGGGCACCAAGCCCATCAACTCACTCATCAGGCAGTACGCTGTTCCTGGCATCATAGCTATGACAGCGTCTTCCTTGTATAATATGGTGGACAGCATCTACATTGGCCACATTGCCAACGTGGGTTCGCTTTCCATCGCCGGACTGGCCGTCACGTTCCCGCTGATGAACATCTCCACGGCTTTCGGCACCCTGGTGGGCGTGGGCGCCTCTACTATGATTTCCGTGCTCCTGGGTCAGAAAAACTACCCGGTAGCCCGCAAGGTCCTGTGCAACGAGGTAACCCTCAACATCATCACGGGTATCATCTTTACCCTGGTTACCTTGCTGTGGATGGACCCCATCCTCCGCTTCTTCGGCGCCTCCGACGCCACCCTGCCCTTTGCCCGGCAGTATATGACCATCATTGCCATCGGCAATGCCGTCACGCACCTTTACTTCGGCCTTAACTCCGTTGTCCGGGCCTCCGGCAATCCCAAACTGGCTATGGGGCTCACGCTGTTCACCGTGTTCTCCAACGCCATCCTGGACCCCATCTTCATCTTTGTGCTGGATATGGGCATCCAGGGTGCGGCCATAGCCACGGTCCTGTGCCAGCTTATGTCCCTGTGCTATACGATGTGGTATTTCCTCAACCCGCACCGTTTCCTGCACCTCCCCCGCTCCCTCAAGCTTTTCCGCATAGACTGGAAGATTGCCAAGGACTCCCTGGCCATTGGCCTGGGCCCGTTCCTGATGAATCTTGCCAGCTGCATTGTGGTGCTGTTCATTAACCAGCAGCTGCTCCGCTGGGGTGGAGACCTGGCCATTGGAGCCTATGGCATTGTAAACCGTATCGTATTCCTCTTTGTAATGATTGTGATGGGCTTCAACCAAGGTATGCAGCCCATTGCCGGATACAATTACGGCGCCCGTCAGTACGGTCGCGTACGGGAGGTCTATGTGAAGACCGCCGGCTGGGCCACGCTGGTCACGTTCCTGGGATTCATCGTTTCCGAGTTCCTGGCCGTCCCTACCGTAGAAATCTTCACCAACGACCCGGTGCTCATTGACAAAGCCGCACGGGGTCTCCAGAAAATGAATATCGTGTTCCCCATCGTGGGTTTCCAGATGGTGACCACCAACCTCTTCCAATGCCTGGGAATGGTCAAGAAGTCCATCTTCCTGTCCCTGTCCCGGCAGCTCCTTTTCCTGTTACCCTGCATCTACATCCTGCCTCCGCTGCTGGAGTCCGAGGTAGGTGTCTGGTACAGTTTCCCCATCTCCGATACCATTGCCGCCATCATCACCGCCATCCTGGCCGTGGGGCTTCTCAGAAAGCTGGGACGGCTCAAGGACGGAGACGATCCTTCCATCCTGGGAAGTCAGATTTAGACCTTTCTAACCTATGAGTACCATTATCAATGTAGGCCGAAGCTTCGGCAGTGGCGGAGGATTTGTAGGGCAAGCCATAGGCAAAAAACTGGGCATCCCGGTTTTTGACAACGAACTCATTTCCAAGGCCGCAGAAGAAAGCGGCTATTCCAAGAGCCTCTTCGCCAAGGGAGAGGAAAAGAGCCTGTTCTCCGTATCCAGCTTCTTCGCCTCGGGCCGATTGAGCTACCTGGACAACGGCTATGTAAACGACAACGTGCTCTTCAACATCCAGAGCGAGGTCATCCGCAACATAGCCGACAAGGGAGACGCCGTCATCATTGGCCGCTGCGCAGACTACATCCTGCGGGACCGCCCCTGCCTCAACGTGTTTGTGGGAGGTCCGGAAGAGTACCGCATCCGCCGGCTCGTGGAGAACGAGCACCTTTCGGCCGAAGAAGCCGAAAAGCTGATGCGCCGCAAGGACCGCACCCGCGAAACGTACTACAATTACTACACGTTCGGCTCCTGGGGACAGGCCTCCAACTACCACCTCTGCGTAGACAGCTCCATCCTGGGTATCGAAGGAACCGCCTACTACATCATTGACTTCGGTCGCCGGGCCGGTCTCATCAAGTGAGACCCGGACGGCTCATATACTGGATTCTCCCCCTGGTGATTCTCCAGGTGGCAGGCTGCTGGCTGTATCTGCGCGGTCAGGGAGAGAAGGCGTTGGACCCGCTCCTGGATATGCCCGAACCGGTCATCCCCGTAGACTGGGTGGAAGACCTCAACTCCTCCATTGACAACGAGCTCTCCAATCTCCCCGCCATGGACCAGGTGGTAGACAGCTTTATGCGCTTCTGGTCCCTCAAGGGCGTATCGCTGGCCGTCGTGAGAAACGACTCCCTCCTCTACGCCCGCGGATACGGAAAGGCCGATCCTTCCACCCCTATGACCCCCGGCACCACCCTGCGCCTGGCCTCGGTGTCCAAGCTTCTCACAGCCATTGGCATTATGCGGCTGCAGGAAGAGGGCAAGGTGTTTTTGGAGACGCCGGTCTTTGGCCCGTTTGGCGTTCTCAACGAGTACGACCGTTACATCAAGGACGACAATTACTATCTGATGACGGTGGGGCACCTGCTGCGCCACCAGGGCGGCTTCACCACCCGCGGTGGAGACGTAATGTTCTCTACCCAGAAGTTTATGCAGAAACACGGGCTGTCGGAGCCCCCGTCTTCGGAATTTCTGGTGCGCAAGGAAGTAGCCCGTCCCCTGCAGTTCGAGCCCGGAACCTCACAGGAATACTCCAACTTTGGCTACCTGCTGCTCTCTATGATCATTGAGAAGGTGGCCGGGATGCCTTACGAGCAATATATGCAGAAAGAGGTCTTTGAACCGGCCCACTGCCACGGCTTCCGTTTGGGAGGAGACTACCTCCAGGACCGCCTCCCCGGAGAGACCCGCTACTTTGTGCAGCCCGATGACCAGCCCGTCGTTTCCTTTGACGGAAAGTACGCATCGGCCATCCGCTGCTATGGCGGCAACTACATTTCCGGCCTGTACGGCGCCGGCGGCTGGATTGGTTCCACCGTAGAACTGGCCCGTCTGGTCAGCTCCATCGACGGTGTGGGGCCCGTTCCGGACCTGCTGGATCCCTTCAGCATCCGCCAGATGACGGTCTGGTACGACGACGAAACCTTCGGCCTGGGCTGGCTGGACTGCCGCCCCGACGGCGAGTGGACCCGCACCGGTTCCTTTGCCGGAACTTCGGCCCTTATCAAGAAATACGCCGACGGCGAAATGTGGATCCTGGTCACCAACACCTCCACCTGGCGCGGTTCCCGCTTCACGCGCAACACCGGTGCCCTCTGCTTCAATCTCCGAAGCAGATTCGACAGTCAGTTACCCAAGCGGGATTTGTTCAGAAGCAATTAACTACTCCGCCCCAAAACGGAAGATGGTATTGGAGTGGTAGGTCTGGGAGGGAGCAATCTCTATGGAAGGGAAGTTGGGATGGTTGATGGCATCGGGCCAGGCCTGGGCTTCCAGCACCAGGGAGCTGCGGTAGGTCAGCGGTTTTCCATTCTTTCCATTCTCGGAACCGTTAAAGAAATTGCCGCTGTAAACCTGCAGGCCGGGCTGGTCTGTAATCACTTCCACGGTTCGGCCGGTCACGGGATCTTTCACCAGACAGACACTGCGGAAACCTTCTCCATCCAGACACCAGTTGTTGTCATATTCAAAGTCCCCGATGGGACGGGCGGTGCGGAAATCGAAAGGCGTCCCTTCCACGGGAGCAATCTCTCCGGTGGCAATGAGCAGCGAATCCACCGGTGTATAGGCCTGGGCGTGGATGGTCATCAGATAGTCGTTCACCGTACCGTTGCCTTCTCCGCGCAGGCAGAAGAAGGGATGGTGCGCAATATTGAGGATGGTGCGCTTGTTGGTGGTGCCTTCAATGACCACTTTGAAATCTGCGTAAGAAATGGAATAGGTGATACTGAGATTGCGGTTGCCGGGGAAGCCGTCGTGGCCGTGGGGCAGCAGCAGAGACAGCGTGATGGAAGTATCGTTATGGGATTCCACCGTCCAGGGGCACATATCCAGTCCCCTGTAACCGCCGTGCAGAGTGGTGACGCCGTTTTCGTTGGCGTCGGTGTGCCAGGTTTCTCCTTCCATCTTGAAGGAGGCATTGCGGATGCGGTTGGCCACCGGACCCACGGTGGCGCCCAGAAAGCGCTCACCCACCGGCTTTACATAGGCATCCAGGTTATTGTGTCCCACTACTATATCGGCGTACTGGCCATCCCGGTCCCGGGTATACATAGATACCACGCGCGCGCCAAAATTGGTGACCTGCACGGTAATGTCACGGTTCTGAAGGGTGTACAAATCAATGGGAACGCCCGATACTTCTCCCTGGAAGGCTTTACGGGAAACCAAAGCGGGGCGGGAGCTGCAGGACAACGCGATTACAGCCACGCAAAGGGTTAAGAGCTTTCTCATACTTATTCCATTAATTTCTTGTACTTGAAGCGCTTGGGCTCGGTGTCTCCCAGACGCATCTTCCGGTTCTCTTCATACTCCTGGTAGTTGCCTTCAAAGAACACCACCTGGCCGTCTCCTTCGTAGGCCAGGATGTGGGTGGCAATACGGTCCAGGAACCAGCGGTCGTGGCTCACTACCACGGCGCAGCCGGCAAAGCCGTCCAGACCTTCTTCCAGGGCGCGGATGGTGTTTACATCCACGTCGTTGGTAGGTTCGTCCAGCAGGAGTACGTTGCCTTCGTCCTTTAAGGTCAGGGCCAGGTGCAGGCGGTTGCGTTCACCGCCGGAGAGCACGCCGCACTTCTTCTCCTGGTCGGCCCCGGAGAAGTTGAAACGGGACACCCAGGCGCGGGCGTTCACATCGCGGCCGCCCATACGCACCCATTCGGAATTGCCCGCTATGGTCTCGTAGACCGTCTTGTCGGGGTCAATGCTGCGGTGCTGCTGGTCCACATAGGAGATCTTGACCGTTTCTCCAATCTCAATGGTTCCGCTGTCCGGCTGCTCGATGCCCATAATGAGGCGGAAGAGCGTGGTCTTACCGGCGCCGTTGGGGCCAATCACACCCACGATGCCTGCCGGGGGCAGCTCAAAGGTCAGGTGTTCAAAGAGGAGTTTGTCTCCGTAGGCTTTGGACACATCGTTGAAACGGATGACCTTGTTGCCCAGGTGCGGTCCGTTGGGGATATAGATTTCCAGATTGGCTTCTTTCTGTTTGGCGTCTGCGGCAGCCAGCTTCTCGTAGGCTCCCAGACGGGCTTTCTGCTTGGCCTGACGGGCCTTGGGCGCCATACGCACCCATTCGAGCTCCCGTTCCAGGGTCTTGCGGCGCTTGCTTTCGGCCTTTTCTTCCATAGCCAGGCGCTTGGTCTTCTGGTCCAGCCAGGAGGAGTAATTGCCCTTCCAGGGAATGCCTTCTCCGCGGTCCAGTTCCAGGATCCAGCCGGCCACGTTGTCCAGGAAGTAACGGTCGTGCGTGACGGCAATGACCGTACCCTTGTACTGCTGCAGGTGGGCTTCCAACCATTGGATGGACTCGGTGTCCAGATGGTTGGTGGGCTCGTCCAGGAGGAGCACGTCGGGCTCGCTCAGGAGCAGGCGGCACAGGGCCACGCGGCGGCGTTCACCGCCGGAAAGCTCTTTGATCTTCTGGTCCGAAGGCGGGCACTGGAGCGCATCCATAGCCCTTTCCAGCTTGGAGTCAATCTCCCAGCCGTTCACGTGGTCAATCTTTTCCGTGAGTTCTCCCTGGCGCTCGATGAGGCGGTTCATCTCGTCGTCGTCCATGGGTTCCATGAACTTGAGGGAGATGTCGTTGTACTCCTGCAAGATGTCCATAACCTCCTGCACGCCTTCCTGCACTACCTCCA
>JAEEQI010000011.1 GCA_016285215.1 Bacteroidales bacterium
CTCTCCGGCGGTACCGTTCTGGCCGCCCGGGAGCAGACGGCCGGCCGCGGCCAGCGGGGCAATACCTGGTTTTCGGCCCCCGGAGAAAACCTCACCTTTTCCATTGTTCTTAAGAACCTGCCGCTCAAGGCTCCCGAGGCGGTCCGGCTCAATTATATGACCTCGGTGGCCGTGGCGTCCTTCCTGGAATCCCACGGCGTGGAGCCCGCCATCAAATGGCCCAACGACATCTATGTGAACGGCAAAAAGATTTGCGGTATGCTCATTGAGAATGTGCTGGGCGCGCAGGGAGAGGTCAAGGCTTCGGTGGTGGGAATTGGCATCAACCTCAACCAGAAGCTCTTCCCCCAGCTGGCCAACGCCACTTCCCTGAGCCTCTGCACCGGGAAAGCCTATGAGCTGGAGGCGGAACTGGGGAAATTCCTGTCTGTTTTCGACGGGCTCCAGATCCATTCTCCGGAGCTGTTTGCCTCCTATTCGGCCCGTCTTTTCCGCTGCGGCATTCCGGCCACCTATCACGATCTTCTCACAGACCGCGAGTACCGGGGTGTCATTGAAGGCGTGGAGCCCGACGGCCGTCTGCACATCAAGGAAGAAGGCGGCCCGGACCACTATTACCGATTCAAAGAAGTCAGTTATATATTATGAAAAGAGAAAGCTGGTTGGATTTTTTGCGGGTTACGGCCTGCTTTATGGTGATGGTCATACATAGCACCGAGCCCTTTTATTTGGGAGGAGACGGTGGTCTTATCCTTTCGGCAACGGATGCCTTCTGGGTGGCCCTGTTCGAGGGTCTGTGCCGCTGCTGCGTGCCGGTTTTCCTGATGGCATCGGCCTATCTGCAGTTTCCCCTGCATTATTCTGCCGGAGAGTTTTTCAAGCGCCGTGCCGTGCGTATCCTCATTCCCATGGCCTTCTGGACGCTGGTCTATGCCCTGGTCTGGGGGCCGCCGGTGGAGAACCTGAAGGGGCTGCTGCTCAATTTCAATTATGCGGCCGGTCACCTCTGGTTTGTGTACATGCTGGTGGGCATTTACCTCATTATGCCGCTGCTTTCGCCCTGGGCGGAGAAAGTGTCCAAGCAGGAGCTCTCCATCTACCTGGGCATCTGGCTCTTCACGCTTTTGATTCCGTTTGTCCGGGAGCTGGGTAGCGGCGGCCCGGCCCCGCTTATCCAAGCAGCGGACGGCCTGCCTTCTGCCGCGCTGTTCCCGTTGTGGGGAGAGGCGTCCTGGAACCCCTTCGGCACGTTTTATTATGTGAGCGGTTTTGTGGGCTATATGCTTTTTGGCCTGTATATCAAGCGCTTCATTCCCAATACCCGGCAGAAGACCACGCAGGGGCTTATCCTCTTCCTGCTGGGCTTTACCATGATCGTTTTCGGCCTGCTTCGCCGCTTTTCCGACACCGGGGATTCCTTCCCGCTTTCCACAGACCTTGCCTGTGCCGTGGCCTGGGAGGTACCCATTACCTTCTGCAGCCTTTTCGTCCTCTGCACGGCCTTGGGGATCACGCTCATTTTCCGCTGGAGATGTTCTTCCGAGGGACGGTTCTATCGGAACATCATCCTGCCCCTTTCCAAGGCCGGCTACGGGATGTACCTGATCCATATGCTGGTGCTGGCGCAGTTCTCCGGCTGGTTCCGCAGCTGGTTGGGCCTGGGAGCCGATGGCGTCCTGGGCGCCTGGACCACCCCGGTCCAGATCCTGGCCACGGCCCTCTGCAGCTTTGTGGTCGTGGGCCTTGTCTCCGTTCTTCTCCAGCGCATCCCCCGCGTGGGCAAGTACCTGATGGGCTAGGGGCTCCTCGCTTGATCCCCTCTGCTACCCACTACACGTTTTGGGCCCCCAGTGCGTAATGCCTGGCTCCCTCGAGCCACTAGTTACGCGTTTTGGGGGTCTAATGCGTAGTGGGTGGCAGGGGCAATAGGTTAGAAGAGGGTTTTGACGGCCGATTGAATGTTTTGAAGGGCGATGGAGGGGATGAGGGCCTCGCGAAGAGAAAGGCTACGGGGAGAAACTTCAACTACGGGATGGAAGCCGGCCGATACCAGAGCTTCGCGGTCATCGATACGGCCGGAGACCAGTGCCACGGGCACTTTTCCGGCATTCTGCAGAACCCCGAGAGGGACTTTTCCCAAAAGGGTTTGGGCATCTGACCGGCCCTCGCCGGTTATCACCAGACTTGCCTCTTTAACGGCTTCGGAGAAGCGGACCAGTTCCAAGATTCGGCCTATACCGGAAACCTTCCGGGCCCCGAAATACGCCATAAAGGCTCCTCCGAGGCCCCCGGCCGCTCCGGCGCCGGGCAACTCTCTCACATCCACGCCGGTCTCTTCCTGCATAAGGGCCGCCCGGTCCAGCATACGCTTTTCCAACACCTCCACTTCTTCCGGCGAGGCTCCTTTCTGCGGACCAAACGCCTGCGCCGCGCCTGTGGGGCCCACAAAGGGAGCGTTTACATCACAAAGAAGTTCTACGGAGGCCAGGTCCCGGATGCCGGGAACGGACATCATGCCCACGCCGCCGTCGCAGATGGCACTGCCGCCAAGGCCCACCAGAAAGTGCCGGCAGCCATCGGCATAGGCGGCCATCAGCAGTTCGCCCACGCCCCGGCTGGAGGCTATGAGCGGATTGCGTTCGCCCGGTTTCAAAAGCTGAAGCCCGCAGGCCTGGGCCACTTCAAGGATGGCCGTTTCCCCGGCCACACCATACCGGGCCCGTACCGGACGGCCCAGCGGGTCCGAAACCGTAACTTCTCGGATGCTCGCCCCCAGGGCCGGGGCCAGCACGTCCAGCGTTCCTTCCCCGCCATCGGCCAGGGGCATAGATACCCATTGGGCCGATGGGCACACCTCATGCACAGCCTGCGCCATGGCCTGAGCCACTTGCGTTGCCGTCAGACACTCCTTGAACGAATCCGGTGCAAGGATAATTTTCATGGGAAATCAGATGAGTTCGTCCCTCTCTCGGATGTCCTTGAGGCGGAGCTGGACGGTGGAAGAACCGCGGTAGAAGTTCTCCACTATGGAATAGCAGATATCGATGGGGTTGCCGGCCTTGATGTGGTCAAAGTACTCGGCCATATTGAAACCTATGGCGGCAATCTGGCGGTACGGCTGGCTTTCCTGCATCAGGTCCAGCTTGAGGTGGAGGCCACCGGCTCCCACTTTTCTTCCATTACCGGCGTCATAAACATCTTCCGTCAGGAAGACCGGATTGTTGTTACCAGGGCCGAAGGGCTGGAACTGCTTGAGCAGGCGGGTGAACTTGGGCGTAATCTGGGAGAAATCCAGCTTGGCGTCAATCTCCACCACGGGCGTGAGTTCCTCCCGGGTGATGTTGCCCGAAACGAAGCTGTCCATACGGCGGCAGAACTCCTCCAAATGCTCTTCCTTCATAGTAAGACCGGCGGCATACACGTGACCGCCGAAGTTCTCCAGCAGGTCTGCGCAGCTCTCGATGGAGGCGTAGAGGTCAAAGCCCTGCACACTGCGGGCGCTGCCCGTTACAAAGCCGTTGCTCTTGGTGAGCACCACGGTGGGCTTGTAGAAGGCTTCCACCAGGCGGGAGGCCACAATGCCCACCACACCCTTGTTCCAGGTGGGGTTGTACACGATGGTCACGTTCTCGGTGGCCAGGGCGGTGCCGTCCTTGACCATATCCAGGGCTTCCTGGGTAATCTCGCGGTCTATGGACTTGCGCTCGTTGTTGTTATCGTTGATCTGTTCTCCAATGCGGAAGGCGGTACGGTCGTCGGCTGCGGTGAGCAGCTCCACGGCCAGGCGGCCGCTTTCCATTCGGCCGGCGGCGTTGATGCGCGGGCCAATCTTGAACACAATATCGTCTATGGTAATGTGACCGGGCTCCAGCTTGGCCAGGTTGATCATAGCCAGGAGACCCTTGCGGGGATTCTCATTGAGGCGCTTGAGGCCGTAGTGGGCCAGGATGCGGTTCTCTCCTGTCATAGACACCAGGTCCGAAGCAATGGAGACCACCTGCAAATCCAGCAGGGGTTCCAACAGGCCCCAGTCCAGGCCGTACTTCTGCACATAGCCCTGGGCCAGTTTGAAGCCCACGCCGCAGCCGCAGAGGTCGTCAAACGGATAATGGCAGTCTTCTCGCTTGGGGTCCAGGATGGCCACTGCCTTGGGAAGGGCTTCTTCCGGCAGATGGTGGTCGCAGATGATGACCTCAATGCCCTTGGTGCGGGCATACTCCACTTTATCAATGGCCTTGATGCCGCAGTCCAGGGTAATGATGAGGTCTACACCATTGTCTCCGGCCCAATCCAGGGACTTGTAGGAGAGGCCGTAGCCTTCGTCGTAACGGTCCGGGATGTAGAAATCTACCTTCTGGGTAAAGTGGCGGATAAAGGAGAATACCTGGGCCACGGCGGTGGTTCCGTCTACGTCGTAGTCTCCGTAGACCAGAATCTTTTCTCCTCCGGTGATGGCCTGGTGCAGCCGCTCTACGGCTTTGTCCATATCGGTCATCAGGAAGGGATCGTGGAGGTCTTCCAGGCGGGGGCGGAAGAAACTGCGGGCCTGTTCAAAGGTCTCCACGCCGCGCTGAACGAGGAGGTCTGCCAAGACCCGGTCTATACCAAGCTCGGCCGCCAGCTGCGATGCCTTTTCAGGATCGGCAGCCGGAATTAAACTCCATTGACGTTCTGCAATACCCATATTTTACAAATATAGGGATAATGCAGAAAAATTACAAACAGGAGATGATGATTTCGTCGGTTAGCTCCTCGGGAGTGAGGCCCGTGGTATCCAGGGTAATATGGGCAGCTTTCTTGTACAGGGGAAGGCGGTCGGCCAGGCGTTCTTCCCAGCCTTCCGTGGCCAGGGGGCGATCTCCGGAGGTACCTTCCAGACGGGGCCGAAGGGTGTCAGCATCGGCCTGCAGATAGATGCAGAGCGTCTTTTCCTGAAGAAGGTCGATGGTGCCGGGAATGGTCACCGTACCCCCTCCGAGGGCCAGGACGGCGGTGCTTTCGGAGTACTTTTCTACGGTCTGCTCCAGCGCCTGCTTCTCGCGGCGGCGGAAGCCGCGTTCTCCTTCGGCCTCAAAAATCTGCGGAATGGTCTTACCCGCTTTCTTTACAATGATTTCGTCCAAATCCAGGAAGGGACAGCCCAGTGCATCGGCCACCATGCGGCCCACTGTGCTTTTTCCGCTTCCCATGAAGCCTGTGAGAGTGATTAACATGCTGCAAAGTTACAAAAATCCGGGCTAAAGCAAGCCCCTAGCCCGTGTTTTCAATCCCTCCGCTCGTGTTTTCAATCCCCCTGCACTATGCTTCTGCCACCCACTACGCATTAGGCCCCCAAAATGCGTAACTAGTGGCTCGCGGGAGCCAGGCACTACGCACTGGGGACCCAAAACGCGTAATGGGTGGCAGGGTAAAGCCGTCACCGCTGTTTTCCAAAGTCTTTGGCCCGTAGCAGTTGCTGAACCAAGTGCTCAGACAGGCCAAGGGCCGAGCTGATAACATCGGCCGAGAGATCATAGTCCTTAGCCAGGACAGTTGCCAGCCGCCCTTTTTCCTCATTGGAGAGTTGCCGTAATTGTTTGCCCGAATAATAGTTTTGCAGCAGATGGTACACTATATCCTTAACCTCATCCGAAGAAAATACGGGCTTTTCTCCTAGGGAACGGCTCACTTTTACGAAGGCTTCGTAATCTTTGACCAATCTGGATTCGTACTCTTTGGGCCCCTTGAACAGCCTGAGGAAGAGGCTGTTGTCTACAAACGAGGAGGGAAGGAGCCCATATTTGGAATGGAATTGCCAGTGGTTTGGAATGGGGAGGCGGGATCCCGTCATCTCTTCCAGTTTTCGCTTGGAAAAGGCCGATGCCGGTGTCCCGGAAATCATATCACTAACGGCCGAATAATGGAGATATCCCGCGCCCCAGGGATAGCCGGAAGGGATGAACTGTTGCAGTTCGTAAGCATTACGGTCCAGATAAATGAAGTTGTTCTTCATTTGCTCCGCATTATCCACAGGTCTTAGTTTGAACCAATAATCATCCGGCAGGGGTGGGTATCCGTCTTTGATGAGCCGGGCCGATAGCTTTTGTTTAAGATAATCAAATACGGCCAGACAAGAAGTGCCTGTGCCACTGAGCAAGAGGTGAACGTGGTTGGGCATGAGCGCAAAGTCATAGATAGTGATGTCAAACAGGAGTGTAAGGAGCCCGGCCACCGTCATCCCGTACGCGTACTGTTCCGTGGTGTGGAAAAGGAAACCCTCTCCCCATCCATCTGTGCTTAAGTGGTAATAGCCCTTCTTGAGGGAGTGAATGTGATCTCTTTCTGATCTTTTTCTAGCCATAGCCATATTTTCAGGGCATGGGGTTAGTTATGCCAGCCTCAAACATACGGCCTCTTATGCCAAAAAACAAGGCTCGAAAAAAAGAAAGTGTTGTTTCACATTCTTTTTGTGTGTTTTGATGGAATCTTCGGTTAAAACTTGAACACTTTTTTATGTATAAGTCCCGAATGGACTGCCAACGTGATTGCCACCCACTACGCATTAGACCCCCAAAACGCGTAACTAGTGGCTCGTAGGAGCCAGGCATTACGCACTGGGGGCCCAAAACGTGTAATGGGTGGCAGGGGAGGGGAGATTAGAACAGCGTAGGTTCCCAGTCGCCCATATCTACGGGCTCGTCGGAGGCGTCGCCTCCCTTGAGGAGCTCGGAGGACTGACCGGTCTGCTCAATCTCGGCGGGGGCTTCGTCCAGGGACTCTTCGGCGGAGAAATCCACGTCAATGGCATCGTCGGCGGAGGCTATGGCTTCGGCCGGTACCTCTTCTTCCTCATCCTCTTCCTTTACCAGGGGCTCTCCAAATTCGGCCTTCTTTACGTTGTACGGGGAGCACTTCTTGCCCTTGGCGGTGATGCCCTTCTTGGCAATGAACTCTTCCACGTCTATGGTTTCGGCCTCTCTGTGCTCGTACTTGCCGCCGAAGGTGAGGACCAGCTGCGGGTGTTTGTCGGACGAGAGGTCCACCAGGCGGGAACCCTTGGCGTCGGAGATGAACAGCACGGGGGAGTTGTTGCTCTCGGGGAAGCTGAAACGCTTGACGTAATAGGCCTTGGCGGCGTTGTCCCAGTAGATGGCCGTGTAAACGCGGTTCGGGTCCAACTTTTCTATGCGCACCACGTCTCCCTGGTACTTGTTCACCAGGTCGTACGAGGTGGTGTAGTAGCTGCCGTCGGCGAAGATGGCCAGTACCTTGTCTTCTCCGGCAAACTTGCCCAGATGCTGTCCGCGGCCTTCTTCGTTGAGGCGCTGGATATCGGGGTCGTACCAGATGTCCTTGCCCTCCAGGGTGGTGATACCCTTGGACTTGAGCTGGATTTTGGCAATGGCGTTCTTGGTTACCAGGTTACCGCGCGAGCCGCGTCCCTTGATGGCCAGGCCGGCAAAATCCCATTCCAGCTGGGTCTTTTTGAGACCCTTCTTGGGCCGAAGATTGATTCTCACCGTTTCGGCCTCTCCGTTGTGGTTCACGGTGAACCAGAGGATCTTGGATTCCGGGGCGCCGGTGGTGATATCGTACTCCTTGTCGCGGGTTACGGAGGTGATATTGAAGCGCTTGGCGTAGTGGGCCGGGCCCTTGCCTTCGCGGTAGATGACGTTGTAGATGGTTCGCTCGTCGCTTCGGTTGAACACGCCGGCGTAGAGGAGGTCCTTGCCAAAGAAGGCCTTGTCGCTCACCTTGGTTACGCGGTACTTGCCGTCGCGGCCAATCACTATAATCTCGCTGAGGTCGGAGCAGTCTCCCACGAACTCGGCGCCTTCGTCCCGCTTGAGGCCAATGCCCACGAAGCCTTCGGCCAGGTTGGCGTAGAGCTTGGCGTTGTTGGAAACCACCTTGGTGACGGTGATGTTCTCCAGGGAGGAGATTTCCGTGAGGCGGGGCCAGTCTTTTCCGTACTTCTTCTTGAGGTTGCGGAACCACTCTATGGTGTAGTCGGTGATGTGCTCCAGCTTGTCCTTGACGTCCTTCATCTGGTCTTCCAGGGCGTAGATCTTCTCGTCCAGGGCCTTGGTGTCGAACTTGGAAATCTTGCGCACGGGCTTCTCCACCAGTTTGGTGATGTCTTCCATCACAATCTCGCGGCGGAGGAGGTCCTGGTACTGCTTCATCTGGGAGAGGATGTCTTCCAGCTGCTCTTCCCAGGTCTTCTGGTTCTGTTCCAACACCTTGTAGATGCGGTTCTCAAAGAAGATGCGCTCCAGGGAGCTGTAGTGCCAGTCGTTCTCCAGTTCTCCCAGCTTGACTTCCAGTTCGGCCTGCAAGATGTCTCTGGTGTGGTACGTGTCGTACTCCAGAATCTCGTTGACCGTGAGGAAGGCGGGCTTGTTGTCCCGGATTACGCAGGCGTTGGGGGCTATCTTGGTCTCGCACTCGGTGAAGGCGTAGAGGGCGTCTATGGTCTTGTCGGGGGAGACGTCGGCCGGAAGATGGATGATAATCTCCACCTTCTCGGTGGTCATATCGTCAATCTTCTTGATGTTGATCTTCTTCTTGTCCTTGGCTTTGAGGATGCTGTCAATGATGCCCTGGGAGGTCTTTCCGTAAGGAATCTCCGTGATGGTGATGGTGGACTTGTCCACTTTGTTGATGCGGGCACGCACCTTGACCATACCGCCGCGGCCGCCCTGGTTGTACTTGGAGCAGTCTGCGATACCGCCGGTAGGGAAGTCCGGCAGGAGGGTATAGGGCTCTCCCTTGAGGATGGCTATGGAAGCATCCAGGAGCTCATTGAAGTTATGGGGAAGAATCTTGGAGCTGAGACCGGCGGCAATGCCTTCCGTTCCCTGGGCCAGCAGCAGCGGGAAACGCACCGGGAGTTCGGTGGGTTCCTGGTTGCGGCCGTCGTAGGAAGTCATCCAGGGGGTTACCTTGGGGTCAAAGACCACTTCCTTGGCAAACTTGGACAGGCGGGCCTCGATATAACGGGGTGCGGCGTTGGAGTCGCCGGTGAGGATGTTACCCCAGTTTCCCTGGCAGTCTATCAGAAGGCCTTTCTGCCCCAGGGTTACCAGGGCGCCCAGGATGGAGGCGTCTCCGTGCGGATGGTACTGCATAGCCTGGCCCACGATGTTGGCCACCTTGGTGTAGCGGCCGTCGTCCATAGTGAACATAGTGTGCAGCACACGGCGCTGTACCGGCTTGAATCCGTCTACAATGTGGGGGACGGCGCGGTCCAGGATGGTATAGGAGGCATAGTCCAGATACCAGTCCTTGAACATACCGGAGAGCTTGAACTTCCGGCTGTCGCTGGTGAGGAGTTTGTCAAACTTCCCACTGGCAACGGCGTCTTCACCCAGTTCTTCTTCCTGTTCCTGCGGTTCAATATCTTCCCAATCTTCGGCCATAAAAATGCTAGCTTTTAAAATTCATATCCAAAACGGCGGAGTTCCTTGCGGCTTTCGCGCCAGTCGGGGTCCACTTTTACAAAGGTGGAGAGGAAGACCTTCTTCTGGAAGAAGTCTTCCATTTCCAGGCGGGCCTCGGTGCCCACTTTCTTGAGCATAGAGCCGCCCTTGCCAATGATGATGCCCTTCTGGGACTCGCGCATCACATAAATGACGGCGCTAATCTCGTAGCGGTCTTCACCTTCGTGGAAGGCTTCAATCTCTACCTGACAGCTGTAGGGGATTTCTTCGCTGTAGTTGAGGAAAATCTTCTCACGGATAATCTCGGAGGCAAAGAAGCGGAGGTTCTTGTCCGTGAACTGGTCTTTATCAAACCAGGCCGGGGCTTCCGGCAGGCGGCTGGAGACGGCTTCCAGGATGCTTTCCAGGTTGAATTTCTCCTGGGCCGAAGCAGGGATGATCTCTGCCTTGGGCAGCTGTTCGTGCCACCAGTTCATCAGTTCCACCACCTTCTCCTGGGTAGAGAGGTCAATCTTGTTGATAACCACTACCACGGGACAGTCTACCTGGCGGAGCTTCTCAATGTAAGCCTCGTTCTTGTCTCCCTTTTCTACCGTATCCGTCACGTACAGGATGATATCGGCATCTCCGATGGCGGTGTCCACGAAGGCCAGCATATTCTCCTGCAGCCGGTAATTGGGCTTGAGGATACCGGGCGTGTCGGAGTAGACTATCTGGTAGTCTTCTCCGCTCACGATGCCCATAATGCGGTGCCGGGTGGTCTGGGCCTTGGCCGTCACAATGGACAGCTTTTCCCCCACCAGGGCGTTCATCAGCGTGGACTTACCCACGTTGGGGTTGCCGATGATATTAACGAATCCTGCTCTGTGTGCCATTATACGTATGCTCCCATCTTGAGGATGTTCACTTCACCTTCCGTGAGGTAGCGCCAGTCGCTCTTCTTGAGGCCTTTCTTGGTAAGGCCGGCGAAGTATACACGGTCCAGGGCGCGGACCTCATAGCCCAGGCTCTCGAAGATGCGGCGGACGATGCGGTTCTTGCCGGAGTGGATCTCGATGCCCAGCTGGCGGTGGTCGTGGGCGTCAATGAACTCCAGTTCATCGGCTGCTACAACGCCGTCGCTCAGCTCTACGCCGGCCAGGATCTTCTGCTGGTCTTCATCGCTGAGAGGGGCATCCAGTACCACCTGGTAAATCTTTTTCTTGTTGTAGGAGGGATGGGTCAGGCGCTCGGCCATCTCTCCGTCATTGGTGAACATAAGCACGCCGGTGGTGTTCTTGTCCAGACGGCCCACCGGGAATACGCGGGTGGGGCAGCCCTTCAGAAGATCCATCACGGTCTTTTCTGCGTGGGGATCGCTGGCGGTGGTCACATAGCCCTTGGGCTTGTTCATCACAATGTACACTTTCTCTTCGCCCTTGAGGCGCTGTCCGTTGAAGCGGATGTCGTCCGTGAGGATGTTCACCTTGGTGCCCAGCTCGGTTACCACTTCTCCGTTCACGGTAACCACACCACTCTGGATGAGGGTGTCGGCTTCGCGGCGGGAGCATACGCCGGAGTTGGCGATGAACTTGTTCAGACGTACTACCTCCTGGATCTCGGTGGGGGCGGTATCGTCGTCGGAGTAACGGCCGTTCACCTGGGGTTTGCGGCTCAGCATAGCCTTCATACCTTCATCGGCCTGGTTGCGCCCCCCAAAAGGCTTGCGGCCGCCGGGCTTGTTGCCAAAGGAGGGTTTTCCGTAACCGCTGCGGCGGGGACGGTCTCCGTAGGACGTCTTCTCGCCGTACGGTCTTTCGGTGCGGGGCTTGTTGCCGTAGCTGCTGCGATGCTCTCCATCGGGGCGGTGGGAGCCTTCGGGCCGATGGGAACCCTCGGAACGGTATCCCCCTTCAGAGCGATGGGAATAGCCTCCCTCCGGACGGGGACCGCGGTGGCTGTTGTTGCCCTGGGAATGGCCGGCCCCGTAGGGACGGCGGGGACGATCCTCAGAGCCGAAGCTGCGGCTGGTGCTGTAATCTACTTTTTCTGCGTGGCCTTCAGTGGCCTTTCGTACGATGCGTTTTCTCGTACCTCTTTTGTTGTCTTCCATAATACACTACTTTTCGCGACTCACGTCGTCGGTTTACTTAAGTTTGAAGATATACGTTATGGTTCCGGTTTGCAAGGCCGGAGCATTGGCGCTTTGATTGAAATGAGCCTTGAGAGCGGCGCTTCGCGCGGCGTTCCAAAGGGTCTTGTCCGTTACCGTGGTGCCTTCGGCTCCCGGAATGGCTTCCGTCACGGTGCCATACTGGTCCACCTTTACCTGTACTACCACAATGCCTTCCGTCTGAGAGCTGTAAGAGGGCTTGGGCAGGGAGCCCACCACATTGCGGCCCTTGACGTGGGCGTTGGCAGTGCCTTCGGTCTTGCCTTCAGGGGTATTGCCGTCCGGCTGTCCGGCTTTGAACCCTTCCGGAGAGGCTTCGGTGGCGCTGTGCGGCGTGGTGGCGTTGTCCTCCTTCTTGGCCATACCGGGGAACGAGGCCCGGGGGTCCAGCTTGGGCTCTTCCGGTTCCGGGGTGGGGACCTCCACGTCTCCGTGGGTGTCGGGAACGGTTTCGGGCGTGGTGTTGGGGCGGTCGTTCACGTAAGGCGATTCGGCCTTCTGTACCAGCTCCACGGGTTTGGTAACATCCACGGTCTCTGCCTGGGGCTGCCGGCCCGTACGGGTGGGCGTGGGCTTGACCGTCTCCTGCTCCACCTCAAACTCTATGAGCATAGAGGTGCGCTCCGGCGGCGGGGGATCCAGGTACTTGAGACCGCTGGTAAGCAGGACTACCAGTGCCAGGGCGTGGAAAACCAGCGTAACCACAATGCCGGTCACGTTGGATGCTTTCTCTCCCTTGATTCTGCTGCGCTGGTAGGGCTGCATAGCTTATTCAGGTTGTGTTGCCAGGATTACCTTGTAATGGTTTCTCTTGGCAATGTTCATAATCTGTACTACTTCTCCCACAGGGACGCTCTGGTCACTGTAGATGGAGAAGGTAGGGTCTTCTTCCGCGGAGAGGAGGCCAATGAGCTCGTCTTCCACCTGCTCGTAGCTGGCGGGGTTCTTGTCCCCGTTCACGTGGTAGGTGTACGTGTCGTTGCCCCAGTCCTTGATGCTCACGCTCACCGTGGCCTTGGCGCTTACCTGGCCCGTGGATTTGGGCAGCAGGAGCTTGAGGGCGTTGGGGTTGATGAGCGTAGAGGTTACCAGGAAGAAGATGAGCAGCAGGAACACGATATCCGTCATACTGGATACCGAGAACTGTGCATCTACTTTGGTATTGCGTTTCAGGGCCATAGCTTATTCCTCTTCGCCGGGTTCGTTCAGGACAATGTCAATGAACTCCAGGGTGGAGCTTTCCATCTTGTACACCAGGTTGCTTACCTGGGAAGTGAGCCAGTTATAGCCGAAGTAGGCGATGATACCCACGATAAGGCCGCCCACGGTGGTGAGCATAGCGGTGTAGATACCGTCGCTGAGGAGGGTGATATCAATGTTATTGCCGGCCTTGGACATATTGAAGAAGGCCTTCACCATACCCAGCACGGTGCCCAGGAAACCAATCATGGGAGCGCCGCCGGCGATGGTGGCCAGGAGCGGCAGTCCCTTTTCCAGACGGGCCACTTCCACGTTGCCGATGTTCTCGATGGCGCTCTGGATATCGGCCATGGGACGACCCATACGGTGGATACCGGTCTCAACCATACGGGCAACCGGATTGTCGTACTTTCTGCAGAGGGTGACGGCGCTGAGGGTCTTGCCTTCGTTCATATAGTCACGGATGTCCTGCATAAAGTGAGGATCAATCTTGGAGGCGTTCTTGATCATCCACCACTTGCGGCCGATGAGGTAAATGGCCAGGATGCTCAGGGCCAGGAGAACCCACATAAGGGGACCGCCCATGGTGAACATGGAGAAGAGGCTGGCGCTCATTTCCGTGGGCTGCACGGGCGTCTGGGAAAGCTGCTCTGCAGCGGCTGCCAGCGTGTCTGTTTGAAGGAGTTGGAATAACATATATCTTCTTTTTTGCGTTTTTTCTAACTAACCTACAAAGATACAAAAAATTCCGCTATTTTTGTGTAAAACAACGGTAGTGCGTATGAAAAAGTGTTTCCGGAGCCTGGGGGCTCTGCTTCTGTTTGTCACCTGGTCGGCCTGGGGCCAGACCCCTTCCAGCTATGTGGATCCCTTCATTGGAACATCCGGTATGGGACACTGCTTCCCCGGTGCCTGCGTGCCCTTCGGGGGCGTTCAGGTGAGCCCGGATACAGACACCATCCCGCACAATATCGGGGGCGCCTATGTGCCGGAAGTGTATACCCTCTGCGCCGGTTACCGCTACAACGACCCCACCATCGTGGGCTTCTCCCATACGCACCTCAGCGGAACGGGCCATTCGGACCTGGGTGACATCCTGCTTATGCCCACCATCGGCCCTCTTCATCTGAATCCCGGAACGGCCGATGCCCCCGAAAAGGGCTATCGCAGCCGCTTTTCGCATAAGACGGAGACCGCTACGCCCGGCTACTATGCCGTCACCTTGGAAGACTATGGCGTAAGGGCCGAAGTATCGGCCACTACCCGCACGGCCATCCACCGCTACACCTATCCCGCGGAGGGGGAGCGCCACCTGATCCTGGACCTCTCGCACGGCATTTACAACTACGAGGGAAAGACCCTCTGGGCCAGCGTCCGGATGGTGGGGGACAGCCTTCTCACCGGTTACCGCATCACCCAGGGCTGGGCCCGCGAGCACTATACTTATTTTGCCATCCGCTTCTCCCGTCCGGTGAGCGGTTTTGGCGGAAAAGAGAGCGTAAAGTCTGATTATCAAGGCTTCTGGCGCAAGTTTGGCCGGGTTCAAAACTTCCCGGAACTGGCCGGCCGGGGCCTCGCGTGCTGGCTGGATTTTGACTGGGAAGGAGCTTCCGAACTCACGGTGCAGGTAGCGCTGAGTTCGGCCTCCGTAGAGGGCGCCCTGGCTAATTTACAGGCCGAAGGAAAGCCCTTCGAAGAGGTGCGGGCGCAGGCTTCCGGGGCCTGGGATGCAGAGCTGGGAAAGATAAAGGCCGAGGGCACTCCGGACCAGCTCAAGATGCTCTACACCTCGCTCTACCACACCATGATCAACCCCTCCGTGTACAGCGACGTTGACGGCAGCTACCGCGGCCTGGACGGAGCCATCCATAAGGCCCAGGGCTGGAACAACTACACCGTTTTCTCCCTCTGGGATACGTACAGGGCCGAACATCCGCTCCTCCTTTTGATGCATCCCCAGCGGGCCCGTGATATGGTTCTCTCTATGCTGGAGCACCAGAAACAGAGCGCCCACGGCCTTCTGCCCATCTGGTCGCTGATGGCCAACGAGGGCTGGTGTATGAGCGGTTACCACGCCGTCTCTGTGCTCTCCGATGCCCTGCAGGCCGGTCTGGACCTGGATGGAGACCGGGTGCTGGAGGCTATGGTCTCCACCTCCACCGTTCCCTATCTGGAAGGCCTGGGCTCCTATATGAAACTGGGCTATGTGCCGCTGGAAGACTCTTCAACCGGTGCTTCCACCACCCTGGAATACGCCTACGACGACTGGACCATTTACAAGGCCGCCAAGGCTTTGGGAAAGGAATCCCTTGCTCAAGAGTATAGAAAGAGAGCTTTCAATTATTCGAATCTCTTCCCCTCTGGGGAGCCCTTTGCCCAGGCCCGTTACAAGGATGGCCGATGGAAGAGCCCCAGCGACCCCCGGCAGACTTATGGGGAAGGTTTCATCGAAGGAAATTCCTACAACTTCTCCTTTCACGTGCCGCAGGACGTGGAGGGTCTCATTGACCTGATGGGCGGAGAAAAGCGCTTCCTGAGTATGCTGGACACCCTTTTCTCCCAGCCCCTGGACCCCAAGTATTACGAGGATAACGAGGACATCGAGGCCTCCTGCCTCATTGGTGGTTATGTCCATGGCAACGAGCCCTCGCACCACATTCCTTACCTCTTCCAGTGGACTTCCGAGCCCTGGAGAGGGGAGTACTGGCTCCGCGAGATTATGGAGAGAATGTACAAGCCGGAGCGGGAAGGCCTGGGTGGTAACGACGACTGCGGCCAGATGAGTGCCTGGTATATCTTTTCGGCCCTGGGCTTCTATCCCGTCTGCCCCGGCAGCGGTGAATTTGTGCTGGGAGCCCCTTATCTGCCTGAGATGACTTTGACGCTGGAGGGCGGCAAAACCTTCACCGTGCTGGCCCCGAACGTCAGTTCCAAGAACCGCTACGTCCGTTCCGTCAAGCTCAACGGCCGCCGCCTCACCCGCCGCTACCTCACCCGCGAGGACATCGTCAACGGCGGCACCCTGGAGTTCGAAATGACCTCCAAGCCCCGAAAGAAGTCCATTCCTTCCCGGGCCGATTTACCTTATTCCCTTTCCAAGGAGGATTAGATAACTTCGATATCGGCGGTGGGGAGCCAGCCTTGGCGGCCGTCGCCCAGCTCGATGTTGGTGTAGGAGCCCACGTTGTCAAGGATCTTGACGCGGGTGCCTTCGTGCAGGATGAAGAGGTCTTTGGCGCTTTCGGCCGAAGGAGAACTCTTGACGGAGGAGACGGGCCGCATCACAATGGCGCGGTCCTGGGCCAGAGCCTCCTGACGCTGCCACTGGGCAAAATCCCAGCCCAGGAAGGCAAGGATGAAACAGGCAATGCCCACGAAGAAGCCCACGCGGCGACGGCCGGATGTGCTGCCCAGCAGGTAGAGCAGTGCCATAGCAATGGCGGCGGCCAGGAACACCAGGCACAGGATGGCCCACGTGTTGGACGGCAGCAGGTAGCACATAGCGTGGCCCCACTGCTCAAAAAAGATTTCCGGAACTTCTTCAATACGGTCCTGCGTGAGGCTGCGGGTGTATTCCAGATTGTGACGGACATCGGCGTCGGACGGATCCAGCTTGAGGGCACGCTCGTACCAGAGGATGGCCGGGGCAATCTCCCCGTTCTTGAAGTAGGCGTTGCCCAGGTTGTAGTAGAGTTCGCGGGACATCAGTCCGGCGCTGCGAATCTCTTCCCAGTCCTGGAGGGCACCGGCAAAATCACCTTCCGTATAGGCCGCCACACCCGCATTCCAGAGGGAGTCGGGGTAGGATTCGGCGGCGCGGGCCTGGCTCAGCGGCAGGGCCAGCAACAGCAAAATGGCCAGTACAGGGGCCTTGGAAGGGATTTTCTTCATAGAGGCGTCAATAGCGGTAATGGTAGAAACGGCTTTCTCGTAATGGGCATTCATAGCATCGTGTCCGGCGTCGGGGGAGTAGCGGGCAAACTCGCAGGCATCCAGGAGTTCGGTGAAGTCCCGGGCCACGGTTTCCGGTACGCCACCGGCAATGAGAGAGGCCGAAATGTTCTCTTTGTTCTGGTCGGCCATATCCATAGCCAGCTTGTCTCCCACAAAGCCAATGAGGGAGCGGTGCAGCTCTTCATAGAAGGCCGTATACAGGTTCTTGTCCAGGAAGTCCTTGGCCTGGGCCAGGCGTTTGAGGGCCTGACGGGTGGCGCGGCGGTTGCGGGTGCCGGTGACATCGGCCCTTCTGGCGGCAATCTTTCTGAAGGCCAGCCAGATACCTGCGCCAATGGCCAGCAGGATGAGGATGCTGCTGATCCACAGCGGCGAGTACACAAAGAAGCCCTTGTCCGTACCCAGAGCGGTCTTGGTGCGGATGAAGCGGATGTCCTCTCCCAGGTTCTTGACGCCCTTGCGGTCCACCGTCAGGGTGTTGCCCTGCTGGGGAGCGCCGGCGGCGGAAGAGGCCGAACGGGCCACCGAGAGCGGCAATACGCCCGTGGAGAGAGTATGGTAACGGCGCTGCTTGACGTCGTAGTAGCTGTATGGGACGGGACCAATCTCAAAGTTGCCGGGACTGCGGGGGATGAACGGATACTCAAAGGTCTTGGAACCGCTGGTACCGCTCTTGTCCGTATTCACGTTGGTCTTTACGTCGTACACCTCAAAGTCCGGCGGGAAACTGATCTTGGGGGCTTCCAGCAAGGCAATATTACCCTTGCCGGAAACGGTGAGGATGAGCGAAGCGGCATCGTGCGTCTTGATGGAATCCTTGCTCAGACGGGCCTCAACCTGGAAATCTCCCACGCCGCCGCCAAAGGAAGCCGGGGCGCCGGAAGGAAGGGCCGATACGTGCAGCGTTCCCGCCTTGGCGGTCACACGCTGCCGGGTGGTCACGTAGTCGCTTCCAAAGAAGTCGTCAAAGATGGAACCGGTAGAGCGGCGCTGCTGCACGTTTACCAGGCACACAATCTCGGCCGGGTCGATGTTCTGGTCTCCGGCCTTCTGGGGAATGAGGACCCAGCGGCGGAGGACGGCGCTGTTGTACATAGTTCCGTCTACCTGCTCGCGCTGGAATTCAATGTTGGCGGGGCTTTCCACCTCCTGGCTCCAGAAGCCGTTGAAGGAAGGGAAACGGGCGTTCTCAAAGCCCACCAGGTTGGCGCGGTGATAGATCTTGAGGGTGGCCGTCACGGGCTCTCCCACAACCACGGAGTTGCGGCTCAGGGTGAGACGCATAAAGATGTCGGAATTGCCGCTGGCTGCCGTCTGGGCCGAAGATCCGCCGCTCTGCTGGTCTGCGTTTCCGCTGCCGGAGGAGCCGGTGGAAGCCGCGGAGGAGCTGCCGTCGTCCACGACCTGGATGGTGGTGGCTTTGGAGCGGATTTCGTTGCCCTTTACCTTGGCCGTGGCTGCCGGAATGGTAAGGCTGCCGGTCTTGCGGGCCTGCAGGATGTAGGTGTATGAAGTCTGGGTAGAGCGCGTGGTTTTACCGTTGATCATCTGGATGCTGGTAGAAGTACCCTTCTGGGGACCCCACACCACGGTAAAGTCTTCGGGGGCGTTCCACTGGAAGTCGGAGGGGGAGTGCTCTCCCTCAATGACGAATACCAGGTTAAAACGCTCGGAGAGTTCTACGATATTGTGAACTTCCACACGGATGCTCTGCTGGGCCCAAACGGCCACGCTGCCCAGCAGGGCTATGAGTATAGCAAACAGTTTCTTCATACGCTACCAATTCTTGTCCTTCTTGCGGGACTTGAGGGCCTGGGCCTTCTTCTCGTCCACTTTTTCCTGGGTCTGTTTTTCCTTTTCCTGGATGGCCTGCAGCATCTGCTGAGCCTGTTGAGGGCTTATCTGGGGCTGCTGTCCCTGCGGTTGCTGCTGGTCCTTCTTGTTATCCTGATTCTGGTCTTGATTCTGTTTATTCTGATCCTGGTTCTGGTCCTGATTCTGGTCTTGGTTTTGATCCTGATTCTGGTCCTGATCCTGGTTTTGGTCCTGGTTCTGATCCTGATTTTGATTCTGGTCCTGGTTCTGCTGCTGTTCCTGGAGCTTGTTGCGGGCGTAGAGGTAGTTCTCCTTGGCGTCCAGGTCTCCGGGGTTGCGGCGCAGGGCCTCCTTGAACATATTCACGGCCGTCTGCCAGTCCTGCTGGGCTATGGCTACGTCTCCGCGGTTGTAGTAGTAGTCGGAGGCAAACACCTCTTCCGAGGCCGTGAGCTGGCAGGCGTCCAGCTGCTTGGCGGCTTCATCGTAATTCTCCTGGCGGTAGAGGTTGTTGGCCAGGTTATAGTGCGCTGCCACGGAGGCCGTATCCAGAATAAGAGCCTTGCGGTAGCTGATATCGGCCTTGGCGTATTCTCCTTTCTTGAACTCCCGGTTGCCGCGGCGGAGGTCTGCCTTCTGGGCAAAGGCTACGCTGCAGCTAACCATAAGCAGTATTATGCAGAGGAACTTTCTCATACTTCAAACAGTCTGCGGCGGGGCTTACGCTCGCCAATGAGCATTTCCAGCACCAGCAGGAAGAGGGCGATGCCAAAGAAGTACATATACTCCTCGTCGTACTCTTCAAAGACCAGGGAGCCAAACTCCTCGTCTTCCATCTTGCGGATGTCGTCAACAATGGGATTCAGGCCGAATTCTTCGCCTCCGGCGTGGATGTAGGCCCCGCCTCCGGCGCGGGCTACATTGCGAAGGGTCTCTTCGTCCAGCTTGGTAACCACAATCTCACCGTCCTTATCGCGGAGGAGGCCTCCTTCCACGGGGATGGGCTGGCCTTCGGCCGAGCCCACACCGATGGTGTAGACCTTGATGCCCAGCTCGGCCGCCTGCTTGGCAGCGGCCACAGGGTCGTCTTCGTGGTTTTCGCCGTCGGAGATGACCACAATTACGCGGCTCTTCTCACTCTGGGCGCTGAAGCTCTTGATACTTAAGTTAATGGCATCTCCAATGGCCGTTCCCTGTACGGGAATGGACCCGGTGTCAATGCTGGAAAGGAACATCTTGGCGCTCACGTAGTCCGTGGTTACGGGCAGCTGCACAAAGGAAGTTCCGGCAAAGATGACCAGGCCGATGCGGTCGTCGTGGAGTTTGTCCGTGAGGCGGGAGATGGCCAGTTTGGCGCGCTCCAGGCGGTTGGGAGAGTAGTCCTGGGCCAGCATAGAGTTGGACACGTCCAGCGCCACAATGATTTCTGCGCCGCGGGTGGTATGCTCTGCCAGTTTGGCTCCACTTCTGGGACGGGCCAGACCAATCACGAAGAAGGCGAAGGCCAGGCACCAGAAAGCCATACGTACCCAACCCTTGGAGCGGGAACGCGACGGCATCAGGGCCTCGGTAAGCTCGGGGTCTCCAAAGGCTTTGACACGGCGTCCGCGCAGATAGCGCAGCACGGCGTAGCCCAGCAGCACCACGGGAATGAGAAGCAGCAGGTACAAGAATTTGTAGTCGGCAAACATCAACATCACGGCATCCTCCTTAAAGCAGCGCTAAGCAGCAGTTCCAGTAACAGGCACACGAGGGCTGCCAGCGCGTAATTCTTAAACAAATCCTTGTATACGGGGAAGGAATCCACACTGGTGCGGGTCTTCTCCATTTGGCCAATCTCGGCGTAAATCTCGCTCAGTTTGGTATTGTCGGTGGCGCGGAAATAGCGGCCGCCGGTACCGTCTGCTATGTTTTTGAGCAGGTCTTCGTCAATCTCCACGGGCAAATTCTGGAGCTCGATGCCCCAGGGCGTCTGCACCGGGTAGGGGGCCGTTCCGTTGGCGCCCACGCCAATGGTGTACACGCGGATGCCGTAGGTCTTGGCAATCTCGGCGGCCATCCCGGGGTCAATCTCACCCATATTGTTTACACCATCGGTGAGCAGGATCACCACGCGGCTCTTGGCATCGGAGTCCTTCATACGGGCCACGGCGGTGGCCAGGCCGTTACCAATGGCGGTGCCGTCTTCAATGAGGTCGGTCTGTACCTCCTTCATCAGGTTGATGAGGGTGGCGCGGTCCGTGGTAAGGGGGCACTGGGTGTAGCTCTCACCGGCAAACACCACTATACCCATACGGTCCGAGGGCCGCTGGGCTATGAATTCAATGGCAATATCCTTGGCGGCGCTCAGGCGGTCGGGCTCAAAGTCGCGGGCCAGCATACTGGTGGATACGTCCATCGCAAAGATGATGTCAATGCCTTCGGTATCAACCTTTTCTACCTGCGAAGAGGAACGCGGACGCGCAATGGCAATGATGATGAGCACCAGGGCGGCGGTGCGCAGCACAAAGGGAATGTGCCTCACGATTTCCAGGGCCGAACGTCCACCGGCGGTCCAGGCTTCCAGCTTGGATACGCGAAGATGCGGCCTGCGGTCCCGGAGCTCGATATAGAGGTATCGGCCCACCAGGAGGATGGGAATAATCAGAAGGAAAAGCAGCTTGGGATACTCAAAGAACATAGCTACGCCTCCTTAATCTCTTCCTCCAGCTCGGTCTGGTAGGTTGCCGTTACAAAGTTCACGGCCTGGGGGAGAACGGTGGCGTTCTCCTCGTCAGTGGCGGTGAACTTGGCGAATTTCACATAATCGGCCCTTTCAAAGAGGTCCTTCATCTGGGCGTAGAGGTCCTCGGGGATGTCGCTTCCCTTGAGGCCTTCGAAGATTTCGGCCGTGGTCATTTCCATAGCGCCCACGCCAAAGCGGGACACGATGTATTCACGCAGGGCATCGGTGACGCCGGAATAGAAGGTCTTCTGGTTTTCGGGCTTCCAGAACTTGTCTCCGCGGTACTTGTCCAGCTTGCGGAGGGCCTTGATGTGGGCGGGTTCGGCCTTTTCCTTTTCTTCGGCGGCCTTTCTCCGGCTCTGGATAAAGCGGACCAGGAGATAAACCAGGCCGATGAAAACCAGCACGCCCAGCACCCAGGGGAAGATTTCCTTGAAGGTGTAGGGGAATTTGACCTGAGGTTTGATGTCGTGGGCCTGGAAGGTCTCCATATCAATGGGGAGTTCCTTCACTTCCAGGGGCTCCTCGGGGGCGTGGAACACCAGGGTGTCTCCATCCATAAGCACGGGAATGTCCGGCAGCTCATAGATGCCGCCGTCAAAGGCGGTGAGGATGAGGGAGGCCTTGATGTTGTAGCGGGCGGGGACTTCCTTTTTCTTGCTTATGCGGGTGGAGTCCAGCTGCCACTCTCCCAGGATTTCCAGCGGGCTTTCTTTCTCGGGCTTGAATTCCGGGAAAGCGAGCTGCGTTCCTTCTGCAACGTTCTCCAGGACTATGCCATAGCGGAACTGGTCTGCGATGAGCACCGAGTCCCGCTTCTGGAGGGGTTCCAGGAAGGTATTTCCGGCCTCTTTACGAATGCCCTGGGCGCCTAGCAGCGTCGTGAGGAGAAGGGCCGGTATGATCAGTTTCAACTTCATCTTCTGTGGAATAAGGACAGCAGACCGCGGACATAATCCTCGTTGGTGGAAATGTCTACGTGGTCCACGTGGTAACGGAGCATCAGGCGGTCGGCGGCCTGGGTGCTGGTGCGGAACCAGTTCTCATAGGCGCTGCGGACGCTGCCGGAGGCGGTGTTGATCCAGCGGGAGGCCCCGGTCTCTGCGTCTTTGGCGTGAACCAGGCCCACGTTGGGAAGGCTCTTTTCGCGCGGGTCGCTGATGCGGATGACGGACACGTCGTGCCGGTTCACGGCCACCTTCAGGGCTTCCTCGTAGCGCGGGGCGCCATCGGCCTGTACATCCAGCATATCGCTGAGGACAAAGGCGGTGCACTTTTTCTTGATGGCGTTGGTGAGGTAGCGCAGGGCTTCTCCCACGTCGGTTCCGTTGGACTGGGGCTGGTACTCCAGAATCTCGCGGACTATGTGGAGGAAGTGGGTGCGGCCTTTTGCCGGCGGGATGAACTTCTCCACGTGGTCGCTGAACAGGATGCAGCCCACTTTGTCGTTGTTGAGGATGGCGCTGAAGGCCAGCGTGGCGGCAATTTCTGCAATTTGCTCTCGCTTGGTCTTGACGGCCGTTCCAAACAGACCGGAACGGGAAATGTCCACCAGCAGCACCACGGTGAGTTCACGCTCTTCCTCAAAGACCTTTACGTACGGGGCGCTCATACGGGCCGTAACGTTCCAGTCCATATTGCGGACGTCGTCTCCCCACTGGTACTCGCGCACCTCGCTGAACGCCATACCGCGGCCCTTGAACGCGGAGTGGTATTCTCCGGCAAAGACCTGGTGGCTCAGCGCCTTGGTGCGGATCTCAATTTTCCGAACCTTCTTTATGAGTTCTTCGGGAGTCATTTTTTCAAAATGACCTAATTTGTTTAAACATACTGTGGGGCTAACCCCCCAGACCCCCTGGGTCGCTTCGCTCCGGATTACGGAACAATGACGGCGTTAATGATCTTTTCGATAATCTGCTCGGGGGTTACGTTCTCGGCTTCGGCCTCATAGGTAAGGCCGATACGGTGACGCAGGACCTCGTTGCACACGGCGCGGACGTCTTCCGGAATCACATAGCCGCGGCGCTTGATGAAGGCATAGGCCTTGGCAGCCATGGCCAGGGAAATACTGGCACGAGGGGAACCGCCGTAGGAAATGAAGTTCTTCAGTTCCGGGAGGCCATACTCTGCGGGAGTACGGGTGGCGTTCACAATATCCACGATGTAACGCTCAATCTTTTCGTCCATGTAGACGTCACGCACCACGTTGCGGGCACGGATGATGTCTTCGGGTTTGACCACGGCCTGGGCCTTGGGGAACTCTCCGGTGTTGTTCATGCGGATAATCTGGCGCTCCTCGTCTTTCTTGGGGTAGGAGACCACTACCTTGAGCATGAAACGGTCCACCTGGGCTTCCGGTAGGGGATAGGTACCCTCCTGCTCAATGGGGTTCTGGGTGGCCATTACCAGGAACGGCTCCGGCAGCTTGTAGGTGTTATCACCAATGGTAACCTGGTGCTCCTGCATGGCTTCCAGCAGGGCACTCTGTACCTTTGCCGGGGAACGGTTGATTTCATCGGCCAATACGAAGTTGGCGAAGATGGGGCCCTTGTGTACCTCAAAGGTTTCTTTCTTCTGGGAGTAAACTAAGGTACCTACAACGTCTGCAGGCAGGAGGTCCGGGGTAAACTGAATACGGCTGAACTGGGCGTCTACGGCTTGTGACAGGGTATTGATGGCCAGGGTCTTGGCCAGACCGGGAACGCCTTCCAGCAGGATGTGGCCGCCACTGAGAAGACCAATGAGAAGGTTATCTACCAGCTGCTTCTGGCCCACAATCACTTTTCCCATTTCCAGGGTCAGGAGATCAACAAAAGAGCTCTCCTTCTGGATGCGCTCGTTGAGCTCGCGAATATTCACAGATTCCATATAATTTGTTAATTTTGCATATGCGTTATTTCGTTTGCCTCTCTTACGATGGTTCGGCTTTCTGCGGCTGGCAAATCCAGCCCTCAGCGCCCTCCGTTCAGCAGTGTCTGGAAAGTGCTCTTTCCCGGCTGCTGGGCCACCCGGTCCCCGTTACCGGTGCTGGCCGTACGGATACCGCCGTCAATGCTTACCACTACGTAGCTCACTTTGATTGGGACGGTATTTTACCGTTTGAGGCATCCGACTTTAACTACAAATTAAATGCCATTTTGCCCCACGGCGTGGCCGTTCATTCGGTCTCTCCGGTGGCCGATGATTTACACGCCCGTTTCAGTGCCAAACGCCGCGAGTATACCTACTTCATCCACCGGCAAAAAGACCCCTTCGTGAGGGCCTATTCCTGGCAGTGCGGCTACCCCGGACTGGACTTTGACGCTATGAACAAAGCCTGTCAGTTCCTCCTGGGAACCCACGACTTTTCGTGCTTTGAAAAAACGGGAACTGACAACAAAACCTCCATCTGCACCGTCTACGAAGCCTTCTGGGCTCCCTATACCCCTTCCCATCTTCAGGTGATGGCTGATGAAGGCGCTCTGCAGAGCGCCCGGCCGGAGGCCGCGGGGGATAATAGGGGGCAGAGCCCCCTCAGACAAAAAGATTGTGCGGGGGCCTCGAGCTATTGGTATTTCCGGATTGCGGCAGACCGGTTCTTACGGAATATGGTCCGGGCTACGGTGGGGACACTTATAGAAGTGGGACGTGGTAAACACGATCCGGAGTGGGTGGCGGAACTCATCAAGAGCGGCACCCGCGGAGATGCCGGGGAATCCGTTCCTGGGAATGCTCTATTCCTGAATAAAGTCGAGTACTAATTAGCGAATACCCCAAAGAACAACGCCTACGGAAACGGAGACGTTGAGGGAGTGTTTGGTGCCCTGCTGAGGAATCTCCAGGGCAAAGTCGCAGGCGTCTACTACGGCCTGCTGGACGCCGTCTACCTCGTTGCCAAAGACCAGGGCATAGCGGGCCGAAGGGTCCCGCCGGAAGGCATCCAGCTTCA
>JAEEQI010000157.1 GCA_016285215.1 Bacteroidales bacterium
AGCCCACGGCAAAGAGTACCACGGAGAAGATGATGTCTCCGGTGGTCACGCCTTCCAGGCGGAAGTTGGCGGCACCCCAGAGGTAATACTGCTTGAGGTGGTCTCCGGTGGGGGCATTGGTCACCACAATGGTTCCCAAGGAGCCGATGAAGGTTCCGAAGAGGATGCCGAAGGTAATGAGCTGCTGGGTGTTCACCTTGAGGGTGACAAAGAAGCAGATGATGGTGCAGATCAGGGTGCAGATGAAACTGCCCACCGTGAGGGAGCACCAGCCGCTCATAGTAGCGGCGGCGGCGCCCAGGCAGGCAGCGCTACCCAGCCCGAGGCTATACACATCCCCGAGCTGGTTGCGCCACAGATACTGCATCTGGATACCGCCCACGGGAAGGGCAATGCCAGACAATAAAACGTATAAAAGACTCAGTAACATAGTTTACCAATTATATTCGACAGAAAGCATCCAGTTGAACCCCGGCATAGGATAGCCCTGGACCACTTGATAGGCTTTATTGAAAAGGTTCCGGAGATGAAGGCCGGTGCGAAGTCCTTTCCAGCGATAGGACAGGGAAGCGTCGCTCAGACTCCACGGAGCCAGGTGGTAATCGTCCGTATTGGCGCTGCGGGACCACCGTTCTCCGCAAAAGCTGGTGTTCCAGGCGAGTGTCCATTCCTTCCAGTCCACTTGAAGGTCCGCACTCCCGCTGTGAAGAGGAATATAGGGAATCTGGTTGCTCCAGGTCTGGCTTCCTTCCGTGCTATGGTCCAGCGCCTGCTGGAAGCTGTAACGGAGAATGACGGCCACTGTCCAGTCATCCTTGGCAAAGCGCCCTTCCCCCTTGATGTCTCCACCGGTGATATCTACCAGGCCGATATTGAGCATAGTCCAGCGGAACTGGGAAGAGGTGGGAATGGCTACAATCTTGTTGGATACCTTGTTGTAATACGGACTCAGGTGAAGGGTGCCGCTCCAGGGACCTGCATTTCCTTTAAGATGCAGGTTGAGGCCGGTCTGGAAGGCCGATTCGGGCTCCAGGCGGGAGTTTCCCATCAGACTGTAGTAAAGGTCGTTGAAAGAAGGAAGCCGATAACTGCGCTTGACGTAGGCGTCGGTTTCCAACCACCGGAAGGGAGCGTAATAGACGCTGAAAGAGGGCATCCAGGTGTCCCGATAGGTATTTCCCCGTGCCCATCCGCCCGCCTGCTGCTCGTCAAAATGATCCCAGGCTCCTTGATAAACCACGTGGGCAGCCATCCGGAAACTGGGCCAGACCAGGCGCGTAGCGGCCGCCAGGGTGAGCGTGTTGCGTCGGGGTCTGACAAACTGCCCTACGTCAGAGTTGAGCGCATTGTGCTGGAAATCGGCACTCAGGTCTATCGACCAGGGATTGCTCAAGACATAGGACTGTGCCAGGGACAGATAGGCCGACTGCTGCCGGTAGTGCAGGTCGTACGGAAGAGCCATAGGGTTCTTCTCGGGGTGGGTATTGTAATGGGTGTAGTTGTTGGCGTATTTGAAACGGAAGGCCGAAGCGTAGCGCTCATTCCAGTCCTGGTTCCAGGAGCCCTGGACAAAGAGATCCTGGTCGGCCTGCCTTTCGGCACTGAAGGGGAAGCCCTCGGCGCGGCGAATCACCGGTCCCGGGAAACCGCGCTCAGACCCATAGTTGTAGAGGTGGAGGCTCCAGTCGCCTCCCGGCGTCTTTCCAAAGGCCTGCGCTTCCAGCCGGAGGCTGCGGATGTCGCCGTTCTCCCGCACCAGCGTAGTATCAAAGTAGGGAAACTTGTACCGACCGTTGCTCATAGAAAAAACGGCCGAAGTCCTGAGCATAACAGCCCCCAACCGCTTGTCCCAGCGGACGGAGGGATTCAGGGTGCCAAAGGAGCCGGCTCGGAGCCGCACGCTCACTGCGTTGTAACGGGGTGCGGCGGTTCTCAGATAAACGGTAGCTCCGGCGGCGTATTCCTTGGCCGTCTGCAGCCGGAGGGACTTTTGGGCGCTATACAGGGAAACCGTTTCCAGATTGTCCACGGAAAACCGGCCCAAATCTACCTGCATATTCTGGGCGTTGTCAATTTGGATTCCATCCAGGAAGATGCCCACGTGCTCGCTGCCCAGACTGCGTACATTGACGGTCTTCAGGCCGCCTGCCCCGCCGTAGTCCTTGACCTGGACGCCGGTGAAGCGCCTCAGCACTTCGGCCACTTGCATAGGGGGTGCAACCAGGGAGGTCACGGAGACTTCCTCAATGGCTTTGGTAACGGGAAACTGCTGGACGGCAAATACCCGGGCAGCTTCAAGACTGTCTGCTTCCTGGCCTTTGACGCACCAGGGAGCAGACAGTAAAAGTAAGAATATGCCGCCTTTCAGACGCACTAATACAGCGCAAAGTGGCCGGGGCAGACACCTGTGGGCACGCTCCAGAGCTTCTCGTTATGGTTGTGGTCCAGACGGTAGCAGGAGAGGGTTCCCGGGTTGAAATAGTCGCCGGCATCGGCAACGAGCAGGAAGTGTATGCCTCCTATCCCTTCCATCACATAGATGCCGTAGGGCGTTCCTTCCAGTTTGATCGAATAATGGGTAACCGTGTTTCCATCCACCGACCAGGCATAATACTCGTGCTTGGCGCTCCAGTCAAACTCCGTTGCCGTACCTACGCAGTAAAGGGTATTTCCCAGCTGTCAAGAAGCGGTTACGTGGGTAGACTCTTCGCTGCTGGCGGCTCCCTCCACGCGGACAACCTTGGATGGATTGCTGGCCTGGAAAGCGTATATGCCGGTATGAACATCCCAATAGTTGCCCAAGGTGGTAACGTAGATGGTTCCATTGCTGGAAGCATAGACATTTTTCAAGTTTACCTCCACCTCAATGGTCTTTTCTACCTTAAAGGAAGCGGCATCAATGATGCTTACCGTGTTGTCATAAGAATAGGTAGGGGGCAACTGGCTGGCAATACCGCCGGAGTTGGCCACATAGAGTTTTCCGTTATAGACGGCAATGCCTTCCGGCTGGTAGCCTACTTCCACCGTTCCTTCCACCTTTTTGGTGTTCAGATTGATGCGGTATACCTGGCCCTTGGGGTTCTTATAGTCAGAGATGGAATAGTCGGCTCCATAAGTGGCATAAGCGCCGGCCCAGGAAGTGACATAGGCGTATTGGTTGTCGAAGGCAATGTTTCGGGGGGTGGGTACCTGGATCGCGGCTATTTCAACCTCGTCCTGGGCAGAAACCACCTCTACGATACCGGAATTGTTCACCACCATCCAAACCTCATTACCGTGGATGGCAATGTCATTACCTACATCTCCAAGACCACCGCCCACGTCGGGATTCATCTTTTTGAAAGCACCGGTAATATACTGGCCGTCCTCAAAACGGAGGAAGTCCAGCGTGGAATTGTTGGAGCCCATACCGCCCTCATTGAGAACGAAAAGTTTACTGGCCTTGGTGGAAAACTCGGATACGTTTACGGTAGTACCGCTGAGAGTGGAATCTTTTGAAGGAACCGGGTCCTTCTGGCACGCTGCAAAAACGAGCGCACCGCAAAGCAAAAGCAAACCTGCTTTTTTCATAATGATATGACATCGTTTATACCGAAGCTTGTCCCCGAGCCCCTACGTTAAACTTGACAAGGCAGGTCTTCTGACTGCTCCCGGCGCGGCGCCTTCTCGCATAAAGCAATGGCATTTTACCGGACCGTTAAGGAGTTCACAGCTGCGGGCACAGTTCCGGACTTTCACCGGCTTCCCTTTTAAGGCTGCCTCGGCACGAGGCCAGCGCACCTTTGTCCGCCGCAAATATACGAAAAAAGCTGTTACTTAGAACAGCTTTCCGGTGGAGAATTTGTCTTTGAGGCCCTGGAGCTCGTCGGTGGTGGCGGGGCGGTTGAGGGCTTCTTTGCGTTCTTTCTGGAACTGGTTCTTGAGGCGGGAGAACTGGCGCTTGGTGTCCAGGGTGAAGTCTCCGCCTTCGATCCAGGCAAAGTAGGAAGGTTCGGTGTTCCACACCTCGCGGGCGGTCTTGCCCTTGTGCTTGCCAAAGCTTACGATGGCTTCTCCGTTGTCTCCCAGGATGAGGCGGCCGGCATAGTCCACGGTGCGGGGACGGCCTGCCACGGTGGCCAGGAAGCCTACGTCGTTCTTTAGCTTGTCGGGATACATATCCAGCTGGCCCTTGAGGACCTCGTAGGTGGCTACGGTGTCGGCCTCGGCGGTGTGGGCATTCTCAAAGTCCTCTCCTCCGCAGTAGAAGCGGTAGGCGGCCTTGAGGTTGCGGGGTTCCATATAGTGGTAGATGTTCTGGACGTCCACCATCAGTTTGGCGTGGAGGTCCACATCTATCTCCTTCTGGGTGTACGTGCGAACACGTTCTATTTCTTCGGCCAGCATAGGGAGGTCGAACTTGGCGCTGTTGAAGCCGGCCAGGTCTGCATCGGCCAGCCATTCCAGGACCTCGTCCACGCATTCGAAGAAGCGGGGGCAATCTGCCAGGTCCTCGTCTTTGAGGCCATTCACGGCCGAAGCCTGCGGATGAATGGGATACTGCCGCTGGGCTACATAATCCCACGGCTTGAACCGCCAAGTCTTAATACGCGTCTCCCCTCCGGGAAACACCTTTACAAAACTGAGCTCACAAATGCAGTCGGTGGCAATATTAAGCCCCGTGCTCTCTATGTCAAAGAAGAGCAAGGGGCGCTGTAAGTTGAGGTCCATATTATTATTGGATCATAATAGGCATTAAAATTCCGCAGACTTTCTCGGTCTCGGCCTCTTCTTCGGCAGGGAGGATGAGGGCGGCGCGGCGGGCGTCTGCGAACTTGATCACCAGACCGCTGCAGCTCATATTGGCCAGAATCTCCGTGAGGAAGGTGGACTTGAAGCCAATGGTTAGCTCGTCTCCTGCGTAGTTGCAGTTGATCTTCTCATAAGCGGCAAGGGCAAATCCCAGATCCTGGGCGGAAATCTCCAGCTGGCCTTCCTTGAGGGTGAACTTGATGTGGTTGGAGGCCTTGTTGGCGCACACAGCCACACGCTTTACCGTGTTGAGGAGGAGCTGACGGTCTATCTGCAGGACGTTGGAGTT
>JAEEQI010000158.1 GCA_016285215.1 Bacteroidales bacterium
TTCATTTCATTCTTTTGAAAGCGTGGGTCACAATAACTTAGCATAAACTTTCTCCGTTACCAGTACAGAAGAATGTCCTAATAAGTGACTGATCAAATGAACGTCTACCCGGGCCGAATTGAGAGCTTTGACGGCAAAAGTGTGCCTTGCCACGTGCATCCCCAGCGGGAAAGGGAATCCCAGATGACGGCCGACGGCATTTAGCCTTCGGCCCACCGTCCGGTTGCAATTGTCTATGGCCCGGGAAAGCTCGGCATCGGCCTCCAAATTGAACGAATCCGGCAGCAGGCCAAAGACAAAACGCCCATCCGGTCTGCGCTGACGCTGTCTCTCCAGGATTTGACGGGCCGATGGGGACAAAGGAATGGTAAGGTGCGTCTTGGATTTGACCATCACCTTGGAGAGGCGGGACTCGGTCAAATTGACCTGGGCCCATTCCAGCGTAACGATGTCTGATATCCGAAGTCCGCAGCAGTGAAAGGAAAACAGAAACAGATCCAGTGCATCCCTGACGGGAGAATCAGTCGGAAGGCTTTTGTAATAAGTCAATAGGCGTTGCAACTGTTCGTCATCCAGATGACGAACCTCCTTCTGTTGCAATCGGCCTGCTTCTTCTCCATACCTCTTTGGCGCCAGCTGCACATAGGCCGATTCCAGGTTTTGGCAGCTCTGTGGGGAGATGATTCCTTCGGCCCTGGCATACTTGAATACCTGAAAAATAGGGACCAACTTCCGGCTCACGGTGGTGAGGGTGTTTCCCCTGTTTTCCAGACAATAGCATTTGTAGGACTGAATTAGGGGGACATCAATATCCTTGAAGCGCAAGTTGTCTCTTTTCAAAGATTCTTGACAGAATTCTTTGAACAGGGACAGCATGTGTCGGCTGTTGTACCAGGTATGGTACGAAATGTCCTCCGAGACGTATCGTCGCCGGTAGGTTTCCTCCGCAAAGGGGAAAAACAAATCTTTCTTCATAGTGTTTAGGAGTCTTACTCTTTAATAAATAAGACTCACAAACAGAGGCAAATATACTAAACCCTAACCAAATATTATTATTAACTTAAAACCAAACGCGCATAAATAATCTCTTTATAAGAGTGCTAATGAAGAAAGCGCATTCCCCGATTATGATAGAATCTTTGTAGATTGTGCAGTATTTTTAATCGGCCTTTAACTTCTTAGGGCGACCCATCCGGGCCGCCCTTTTTGTGCGGGCGGGTGCAATTTCCCAAGAATTTGTGCTAAATTTGTAGACCACATACAAATATTCTTATGAAACGTATACTTGTTCCCATTCTTCTGCTGGCGGTTGCCTGCGCACCCAAAACCAGCCTTCCCAAGGTTCCTATACGCACCTATAACGCTCCTCAGGCCACCGGTCCCATTGTGATTGACGGTATCCTGGACGAGCCCGACTGGGAGAACGCCCCGCTGAGCGAACCTTTCGCAGACATCCGCGGAGTGGACTTTGAACCCAAGCCCACCAAGAACACGCAGATGAAGATGCTTTGGGACAAGGACAACCTATACATTGCCGGTATCATTGAAGAAGACAACGTAACGGCCAGCCTCACGCACCACGATTCCATTATCTATCACGACAACGACTGGGAAGTGTTCATTGACCCGGACTCCGACTGCCGCCTCTACTTTGAGATTGAACTCAACGCCCTCAATACGGTGATGGATCTCCTCCTGGACAAGCCCTACCGTGACGGCGGCAAGTTCTTCCTGCCCTGGGACCTCCGCGGCCTCCAGACCGCCGTGCAGATTGACGGCACCCTCAACGACGACTCCGATACCGACAAGGGTTGGACGGTGGAGATGGCCATTCCCATTGCCTCGCTCTGCGTAGAGTTCCAGACGGCCGAAGAGCTGAGAGCCAAGGACTGGAAGATTGGCTTCTCCCGCGTGGAGTGGCTGGTTCCCGGCGGCCCGGAAGAGAACTGGGTCTGGAACCCCACGGGCGTTGTGGATATGCACCAGCCCGAGAACTGGGGCGTACTGAGATTTGTCAAATAATAACACACCTATATGAAAAAGCTTATCCTTGCTGCCGCTGCCGTTCTGATGGCCGCCTGCAGCACCCCTCAGGCCAACATCGACCCCGTCTCCTATGTGAATCCCAAGATTGGCACCGGCGGTCACGGCCACGTATTCGTGGGGGCCAACGTGCCCTTCGGCCTGGTTCAGCTGGGACCCACCAGTATTCCCCAGGAATGGGACTGGTGCTCCGGCTATCACGACAGCGATTCCACCGTCATTGGCTTCAGCCATATGCACCTGAGCGGCACCGGCATTGGTGACCTCTTTGACATTACCGTTATGCCCGTGATTGGCCCCACCACGCCGGCCCGCGGAACCGAGGACGACCCCAACAGCGGAGCCTGGAGCTACGCCGACCGCACCAAGGAAGTGGCCGAGCCCGGCTACTACAGCGTTCCTCTGCTGCGCTACGGCATTACGGCCGAACTTACCGCCAGTGCCCGCGTGGGTATGCACCGCTACACCTTCCCGGAGGCCGATGACGCCGCCATCCTCTTTGACCTTGAGAACGGCGGCTGCTGGGATAGCGTATACGACGCCGATATGGACGTGATTACCAACGACGGCGGAGACGTGATTGCCCTTAGCGGTTACCGCTACTCCCACGGCTGGGCCCGCAACCAGAAGATCTTCTTCTGGGCCGCTTTTGACAAGCCCATCGCAGGGGTGGAATTTGAAAAAGGCAAGCTCTATGGCCGCTGCAAGATAGGTCACACCAACGCCGGCGACCAGATTATGGTCAAGGTAGCCCTCTCCCCCGTTTCGGTAGAAGGCGCCAAGGCCAATATGAAGGCCGAAGTTCCCGGCTGGGACTTTGAAGCCGTGAAGAAAAACGCCCGTACCGCCTGGAACGAGCAGCTGAGCAAGATCTCCGTAGAGACCACGGACAAAGACGCCAGAACCGTCTTCTACACCGCTCTCTACCACACTATGATTGCCCCCAGCATCTACAACGACGTAGACGGCCAGTACCGCGGCAGCGACGACGGAGTCCGTCAGGGAGACTTCCGCAACTATACCACCTTCTCCCTCTGGGACACCTACCGTGCCGCCCACCCGCTTATGAGCCTCATTCACTACGATATGATGGACGACGTGGTAGCTACCTTCTACCACATTTACAAGGAGCAGGGAGACCTGCCGGTATGGCACCTGATGGGCAACGAGACCGACTGTATGGTGGGTAACCCCGGCCTCATTGTATTTGCCGACGCCATTGTAAAGGGCTATAACGCACGCCTGACTGACCAGGAGATCCTGGACGCTATGGTAACCACCGCCAATATGCCCGACCGCGGCCAGAACTTCCGTATGACCTACGGCTATATTCCTGCCGACCTTTACGCCGAGTCCGTGGCCAACGATATGGAATACGCCATTGCAGACGCCGCCCTGGCCAACGCCGCCTCCTTCCTGGGACAGGAGAACCTGGCCGCCCAGTTCACCGAGCGCAGCCACTCCTGGAGACATTTCTGGGATCCCAAGACCCAGTTCCTCCGCGGCCGCAAGACCGATGGTACCTTCACCGAGCCCTTCGACCCCATCTACTCCCGCCACGAGACCTCCGACTACACCGAAGGCACGGCCTGGCAGTACCTCTGGCTGGTTCCCCAGGACGTAGACGGCCTGGTAGAGCTCTTTGGTTCCGAGGAAGCCACCCTGGCCAAGCTGGACGGCCTGTTTGAGGCTCCCGACCACGTGGAAGGCGAGAACGCCAGCCCGGACATCTCCGGCCTCATTGGCCAGTATGCCCACGGCAACGAGCCCAGCCACCACACCATTTACCTGTACTCCCTGCTGGGCCAGCCCGACAAGGCCGCCGACCGTCTCCGTCAGGTTTACAAGGAGATGTATTTCAACGACCCTGAAGGCCTGGCCGGTAACGAGGACGTGGGCCAGATGAGCGCCTGGTACGTTCTTTCCGCTATGGGCTTCTACCAGGTAGAGCCTGCCCTGCCTCGCTTCTGGTTTGGCGCTCCTCTGTTTGACAAGATGACGGTGAAGGTTCCCGGCGGTGAGCTGGAAATCATTGCCAAGGGTGCCGGCGAGAAGAAGCCCCACATCAAGAGCGTCAAGTTCAACGGCAAGCCCTACACCCTCCCCTACATCCAGTACGAAGACCTGATCCAGGGAGGCACCTTAGAATTTGAAATGGGAAAATAGTATGAGTCCGCTAAAGTTTGAACCTATTCTTAAGACCATTGTATGGGGCGGTGAAAAGATTGCCCCGTACAAAGGCATAGAAACCAATCAGAAACACATTGGCGAAAGCTGGGAGCTCTCCGGCGTGGCCGGCAACGAGAGCGTTGTGGCCGAAGGCCCGCTGAAGGGAAAGACCATCGCCGAGCTGGTGAAACAGTACAAGGGAGAGCTGGTGGGAGAGCACGTGTACGAGAACACCGGGGACGAATTCCCCCTCCTCATCAAGTTCATCGACGCCCTCACCGACCTCTCCATCCAGGTGCATCCCAACGACGAGCTGGCGGCTGTCCGCCACAACGGCTCCAAGGGAAAGACCGAGATGTGGTATGTGGTAGCGGCCGATAAGGGAGCCCACCTCCTGGCCGGCCTCACCAAGAAGATTACTCCCGAAGAGTATGCCGCCAAGGTGGCCGACGGCACCATCACCGACGTGCTGGCCCGCTACGACGTGCATCCCGGAGACGTGTTCTTCCTGCCAGCCGGACGCATCCACGCCATCTGCGGCGGCTGCTTCATTGCAGAGATTCAGCAGACCTCCAACATCACCTACCGTATCTACGACTACGGCCGCCTGGGCCTGGACGGAAAGCCCCGCGAGGTGCATACGGAACTGGCCAAGGACGCCATCGATTACACCGTATACCCGGACTACCGTACCCACTACAATCCGGAAAAGGACGAGGAGCAGGAAGTGGTAAGCTGCCCGTACTTCACCACCAGCATCTACGACCTCACCCTCCCCTTTGCCAAGGACCTCTCCGGCATCGATTCCTTTGTGGTAGTGATGTGCCTGGAAGGCGAAGGCACTATGGAGGTAGACGGAGA
>JAEEQI010000012.1 GCA_016285215.1 Bacteroidales bacterium
TCGGTGGTTTCCGAGCTCCACGCCCTGGCAGAGAGGGTGGAAGCCGCTTTCTTCCTGGGCTCCTTTGACGTGGAGCACCATGGAGAATACCCCGGCTGGAAGCCCAACCTCAAGTCCCACGTCCTGGAAGTGTGCGTGGCCTCCTACAAGAAGCTCTTCGGTTATGATCCGGAGATCAAGGCCATCCACGCCGGTCTGGAATGCGGTCTCTTCCTGGAGAAGTTCCCGCACCTGGATATGATTTCCTTCGGCCCCACGCTCCGCGGCGTTCACGCTCCGGGAGAAAAGCTGGAACTGGCCTCCCTGGACAAGTTTGTGGCCCACCTCAATGACGTTGTAATGAATTTTGAATAGAATGGTTCTGATTGCTCCCTCTATGCTGTCGGCCGACTTTCTGCATCTGGAAAAGGATGTGGAATTGGTCAACGAGCACGCCGACTGGTTCCACCTGGACATAATGGACGGCACTTTCGTGCCCAATATCTCCTATGGTTTCCCGGTAGTGGAAGCTATGGCCAAAAAGGCCCTCAAGCCCCTGGATGCCCATCTGATGATTGTCCATCCTGAGAAATACGTGGAGCGTTTTGCCAAAGCGGGAGCCACCTGGATCAGTTTTCACTATGAGGCGGCCCGGGAGCAATCGGCCGATATCATCCAACAGATTCAGGACCTGGGAGTGAAGGCCGGTATTGTCATCAATCCGGACTGTCCCGTAGAAGCCATCTTCCCGCTGCTGCCCAAGGTGGATTATGTGGTCATTATGAGCGTTTTCGCCGGTTTTGGCGGCCAAAAGTTCATTCCCGAATCCCTGGACCGCGTACGTGCCGTAAAGGCCCGGCTGGCCCAAATTGGCCGTCCGGAAGTGCCCGTGGAGATTGACGGCGGCGTGGGCCCCGGCAATGCCGCAGAAGTGAAGGCAGCCGGAGCCACCATCCTGGTAGCCGGCAGTTCAGTATTCAAAGCTGAAGATCCCGTACAGGCCATTGAACAGATGAGAAAGGCGTAATTTTCTGCCAATTTGTCATAAAAGCCGTTGCACTTTGCAATGGCTTTATTTTTGTGTATATTTGTGTGATTTAAACCAATAATAATATATGATTACACACGATCTTCGGGTACTCGCCGATGCGATCATTGACAAGAAAGGGCAGAATGTGGTATCCCTTGACCTCAGGGGCATTGACGGCGCCATCACGGACTTCTTTGTGGTGTGCGACGGTTCCAACACCACCCAGGTGGGCGCCATTGCCAACAATATAGCAGAAAAGATGAAGGAAGAGGGCCACACCCTTTACCGCAGTCAGGGAGAAGGAAACAACTTCTGGATCATCCAGGACTACGGCCATATTGTGGTGCACATCTTCCTCAAAGAATACCGGGATTTCTACCGCCTGGAAGACCTCTGGGCCGATGTACCCCGCAAAGAATACAAGGAGCGCAAGGCTCCTGCCAAAAAGACCCAAGAATAAGAATGGCCAACGAAAAGAAACAAGACCCCAATGGCGGTCGCAAGATATTCTCGGTAAAATTCAACCTTTCCTGGTTGTATTTCCTGCTGCTGGTGGGCATCGGGTATCTCCTGATGAACAACCAGCGCAGCGCTGCTCCGGAAAAGATTGAATGGGCCGAGGTACAGACGATGATCAAGGAAGGAGACGTAGCAGAAATCTCCTTCGTCAGAAACGACTACAAGGGAGAGATCAAGATCCGACCCGAGAAGCTGGGCAAATACACAGAGAAATTCCGCGGAGGCGTTGTCCCCAAGCGCGCCCCGCAGTTCTATTTCCTGGTTTCCAGCAAGTTTGACCCGGAGCAGACCTTTGGTCAGCTCAACGCCGAACTTCCGGTAGAGAGCCATTTCAAAGTGGTTATCCGCAACGAGGAGCATCTCTGGATGGAAATCTTCCAGATGGCCTTCCCGCTGCTTCTGTTCATCCTCTTCTGGGTATGGATGTTCCGGGGTATGAACCGCGGAGCCGGCGGCCCCGGAGGCCCCGGCGGCTTCAATCCTTTCAATACCGGCAAGTCCACCGCCCGTGAAACGGAGAAGGGAGACGTCAAGGTTACCTTCAAGGACGTGGCCGGCCTGTATGGCGCCAAGGAAGAAGTGATGGAAATTGTGGATTTCCTCAAGAATCCCCAGAAATACACCGCTCTTGGCGGTAAAATCCCCAAGGGAGCCCTCCTGGTGGGCCCTCCCGGAACCGGTAAGACCCTCCTGGCCAAGGCCGTGGCAGGGGAGGCCAACGTGCCTTTCTTCTCCATCAGTGGTTCCGACTTTGTGGAAATGTTCGTGGGCGTGGGTGCTTCCCGTGTCCGTGACCTCTTCCGCCAAGCCAAGGAGAAAGCCCCTTGCATTGTGTTCATTGATGAGATTGACGCCGTGGGCCGTGCCCGTGCCAAGAACGGAGGCTTCTCTTCCAATGACGAGCGTGAAAACACGCTCAACCAGCTCCTTACGGAAATGGACGGCTTTGGCACCAACAGCGGTGTCATTGTACTGGCCGCCACCAACCGCGCCGATATCCTGGACCAGGCCCTTATGCGTGCCGGCCGTTTTGACCGCCAGATTCACGTGGAATTGCCCGAGCTCAAGGAGAGAGAAGAAATCTTCAAGGTGCACCTCCGGGACATCAAGGTAGACGATGACTTTGACCTTGAGTTTATGGCCAAGCATACGCCCGGTTTCTCCGGTGCCGATATTGCCAACGTGTGCAACGAGGCAGCCCTTACCGCCGCCCGTCGCAACCACGAGAAAGTACAGCAGCAGGACTTCCTGGACGCCGTAGACCGCATAATTGGTGGCCTGGAGCGCAAATCCAACACCATTATGACACCGGCCGAAAAGCGGACCACCGCCTATCACGAGGCCGGTCACGCCCTGGTGGGCTGGCTGCTCCCGTATGCAGATCCTGTGTTCAAGGTGAGCATCATCCCCAGAGGCAAGGCCCTGGGTCTTACCTGGAGCCTCCCCGAGGAGCGCAAGAACTGGTCCAAGAGCGTAATGCTGGACAAGATGAGTATGCTCCTGGGTGGTCGCGTGGCAGAGGAAATCATCAACGGGGAGCCTTCTTCGGGCGCCCTCAATGACCTCGAGCGGATGACCGGGATGGCCTATGGTATGGTCCAGTATATGGGTATGAGCGAGAAGGTGGGCACGCTCTCCTTCTATGACTCCTCAGGCTCAAAGGGTTACAACCTGGTTAAGCCGTATTCCGAGAAAACGGCCGAGCTTATGGACCAGGAAGTGAAGGCCATTGTGGATGGAATCCACCAGCGCACCCGCAAGCTCATTGAAGAACATAAAGAGGAATTTATGCAGCTGGGGGCCCTCCTTTTGGAAAAAGAAGTTATCTTTGCAGAAGATATTGAAAAGATCCTCGGCCCCAAGGTAAAGCCGGCAGCCGACGACCAATTCTCCCACGAAGAACCTGAACCTCAGACTACCGCGAATGAATAGTACTGTCAAACGCAGCATATTCGGAGTCCTCTTCCTGGCAGTGATGCTGGGAGGACTCCTTTTTTATGACTTCCTGTACACGATTCTCTTTGCCTTCATCACCTTTGTGATGCTCAAAGAGTTCTACCGCATGACCATGGGGGGGGCCTGCAGGCAGGTCCAGAGCTCGGCCATTGTGGACGGTGTCATCTTCTTCCTGGCGGCCAACAGCTACTTCTCTGGCGGTTTCAGCCTCACGGCGCTGGTGGGCATCGGCCTGCTCATCCTCTTCCTGCTCATGGCAGAATCCATCTTCCGCTATAAAGAGAACAGTGATTTCCTCAAGACCGGGTACATCTACGCAGGCCTTCTGTATATCGGCCTGCCGCTGGCTCTTTCCAATGCCGTGGTATGCCGGGACGGGGAATTCAGCGGTCTTCTGATGGTGGCTTTCTTCTGCATCATCTGGGCTTCGGACGTGGGAGCTTACTGCTTTGGTATGCTCTTCGGCCAGAAGTCCTGGAGCAAGAAGATGTGCCCCGCCATCTCTCCCAAGAAATCCTGGGCCGGCTTCTGGGGCGGTATGCTTATGGCTATGCTGGCCGGAGCCATCCTGTACTGGACCGGACTCTTTAGTTTCCCCATCTGGCACTGCCTCATCGTTTCGGCCCTGATGCACTGCACGGGTGTTCTGGGAGATTTGTTTGAATCGCTTTGGAAACGTTCTACCGGCATCAAGGATTCCGGTAATATCCTTCCTGGCCACGGTGGCCTTATGGACCGCTTTGACAGCGCCCTGTTCGCTATCCCTACCGGGTACATTTATTTGTTAATATTTAGCCTGATATAGTCTATGAAATGGGTAAGAATTGATAGGGACTCTTACGGAACCATCGTTACCAGCTGGCTCATCTGCGCCCTCCTGATCCTCCTGGTTTCGCAGCTGATTCACATCTGGTGGATCAGCCTCCCCATCTGCATTCTCCTCTTTGTCTTTATGGTCTTCATCACCTGGTTCTTCCGGGTACCGGACCGCGTAACCCCCGATGAAGAAAACCGCCGTCTGGTTACGTCTGTGGCCGACGGAAAGGTGGTCATTGTAGATAAGGTGTACGAGAAGGAATTCCTCCAGAAAGATTGCATCCAGATTTCCGTATATATGGATTTCTTTGACGTTCACTGCAACTTCTGGCCCATCAGCGGAGAGATTACCTATTATAAGTATCATCCCGGCAAGTACCTGCTGGCCTTCCATCCCAAGTCTTCCGAGCTCAACGAGCATTCTTCTTCGGCCATGAAGAACGAATATGGCGAGATTCTGTTCAAGCAAATTGCCGGCACCTTTGCCCGCCGCATTGTCTGCTATTCCCAGAAAGGCCATCAGGAGTACCGCGGAGACCAGTGCGGTGTAATTAAATTCGGCTCCCGCATAGACCTGTTTGTCCCGCTGGAAGCCGATGTAAAAGTAAAGGTAGGAGATAAAGTCAGAGCCGTAGAAAGCGTCCTCGCTATTTTGCCTGATCAGTCTTAATCAGTTCTACCAAACGATCTACAGCCTCGTCCTCGGGAATATGCCTGAGGACGGGTTCTTTTTTACGGTAGAGGGTAACCTTGCCAAAGCCTTCTCCCACATAGCCGTAGTCGGCGTCGGCCATTTCTCCGGGGCCGTTCACAATGCACCCCATCACGGCAATGACCACGTTCTTGAACTCTCCGGTAGCCGCCTTAACGCGATTAAAGGTCTCTTCCAGGTTGTACAGCGTACGGCCGCAGCCGGGGCAGGCAATGTACTCGGGCTTGTAGAATTTGCGGCGGCAGGCCTGCAGAATCTCGTCCTTGAGGTATTCGTCTTCCAGGGGAATATCATCTACCTCGTGGTTGAGCAGGGGAGCGCCCCAGTCACAGGCCGCCTTTAAGATAGTCTCTTCACGGGCCGAAAGGGAAGGGGCCGCCGCACCGGAGTACCGGTGGGCCAGGTACTGGGCCACGGGAAGCTCGTTGGCAGGATCCTCGGTCAGGGATACGCGGATGGTATTACCGATGCCTTCGGAAAGGAGCGTGGAGATGGCCACGCAGCTCTTGATGCGGCCGCTGTCTCCGTTGCCGGCCTCGGTGACGCCCACGTGAAGAGGGAATACCACACCCTTCTCCTGCATCAGGCGGGCCAGCTCACGGTAGGCGTTCACCATCACAACCGTATTGGAAGCCTTGAGGGAAACCACCACATTGTAGAACTGGGCATCGATACACATCTCTACCCACTCCATAGCGGCCAGGGCCATAGCCTGCGGCGAATTGCCGTATTTTTCTACGATATACTTGCCCAGGGAGCCGTGGTTAAGTCCAATGCGGATGGCACGGTTGTACTGCTTGCAAAGGCCCAGGAACTGGCCAAAGAGGGCACGGGCCTTCTCGTGGTCCGGATGGAAGTTGCCGGGGTTGATACGGATCTTCTCCACCACCGGAACCACCGCCATGGCAATCTCCGAGGAAAAGTGGATATCGGCCACCAGCGGGGTCTGAATACCTTCTTCACGCAGGCGGCGGCGAATTTCGGCCAGGTGCTGGACGTCTGCCATTGCCGGCACGGTGATGCGGATGAGCTGGGAACCGGCAGCGGCCAGCCTGCGGCACTGGGCCACCGTGGCCTCAATGTCGGAGGTATGGGTGTTGCACATAGTCTGGACCACAATGGGGTGGCCGCTTCCAATATAAACGGAATCGCCTACACAGACGGTCCGGGTTTGCAGGACAGGATTCATAGTTACTGGTTATTTTGCTCGGCCACCATCTTGCGGGCCAGCTTCTTGAGCTGTCCGCGGGTGTGACCGTATCGGGGTGTCAACTGATAATAGATGCCAAAGGTAACCCCGGCATCCAGGGGATAGGCATAGCGGTAATAATAAGGACTGGCATAGTCCGGTTTCCAGAAGGAGCTCCAACCCCATTTTCCGTTGACCATAATATGGAACTCAATGGGATTGAACATCAGGCCCACGCCCACACCGCCTTCCACGCCATAGCTCCAGCGGCGGTCGTAGTCTTTGAACGCGTGTACATACTCCTCGTAGGATTCCACGCCAATAAAGGATTCGTCCAGCACGCGGGTAATCTTCCAGCGGTAGCCGCCATAGAGACCCACCTTGGCCATAATCTTGAAATGGGAACCTATGTCTATATGGAAGTGGGAGAGGAAGAAGGCCTCCGGGACCGTAATCATAGCCTTGTAGGCACCAGACTCCGTAAAGCGGGAAGCGGTTTCCTTGTTCTCCTTGAACTCGTATCCCTCATAGTTCATCTGGGCGCCAAACTCCATACCCATATTGGGAAAAAGGCCGAACATAGTATAGTGGCGAACTATGGAGAAGCCGTACACGGGATACTGGGGCTGCCAGCGGACCAGGCGGTCCGGATTAAAGTAGCCGTACTGTACCGAGGCGCCGCCAAAGACGCCAATCATCCAGTAGTCGTTGGGAGTGGCTATGTTAATCTTGACGCTGTCCAGGTAGGAGGTGGTCACGGAATCGGGCAGGGAGAAGAATTCCTCTTCCAGGTTCACCTGAGCCCGGGAAAGCCAGCCAAAGCACAGCAATGCGGTTATTAAGGCTATAGTACGCTTCATTGGAACATCTCCTTTACATCAATTTTCCAGACCATTTCGGCCCTTTCCAGCACTTTGATGAGGAATTGGTCGTTGGGCTTGAAGAAACGCACTTTCTCGGGCTGTTTCTTCTCCAGCAGGATACCGGTATCCACCAGGGAGTTGCGGTTCTTGTCTTCCGTGATACGGATGCAGTAGGAGCCCTCCTTGAGGTAGGGGAATACCACCGGACCGTCTTTTTCCACAATGAAGCTACGGATTACCTTATCCCGCTTTTCGTTCAGTAAATCAATGATATACTTGTTGCGGACGTGGCTCAGCTCCAAGGTAATGTTGCTCAGTTTCTCATCGGTGGGAAGGGTTACCTTGAGCTCGGTGCTGTCGTTGTAGTAGCCGTTGATGTCGCGGAACTTGCGATGGGGGACTTTGAGGTAATAGTCGTATCCAATCTGCATAGGTTCCGTGGGGAAGACGCTGTAATGGCGGAGGTTGGTGGTGTCCCTGACCACTCTAACGGTTCCCTTGGCTTCCTGCTGGCGCGGATTCACGCTGCGGAAGGAAAGGGAGTCCCAGGCCTCTTCAATAAGGGGATATTTGAACTCCAGATCAAAGCCGTACTGTTCCACCGTAGTGGGATCGGCCTTGGTGGTCATAACGGCTATGGTGTCCTCGTGCTTGCGGTTGCGGGTATTCTGCTCCTTTTTCTGCATTTCGGCCCTTAACTCCTTGGAGTAGAAGAGCTTGATGAGCTCCTCGGTGGGCTTGAGCTTGCCGGTGGTATCCGTCTTGTCGTATTTTACCACCAGCTGGAGGGTGTCGGGCATCTTGCGCTGGTCGTTCACCCAAAGCTCCAGGGAGTCTTTCTGCAGGTTGAACTGCGAGATGAGCTTCTCGCGGGCCAGGCCCCTGATTCGCATATCGTGGATCTTGGTGTCCGGCGCCATAAACGTGAGGTAGGCGGTACGGGGCCCCACCCTTTCCTTCTTCACCACCATCTGCTTGGTGGGACGCTCCCGGAAGAGGTTGAGCTCTATCTGGGCGTGACGGGCCAGGCAAAGGGCCGTATCCTTCATATCAAACTTCTTGAACTCGTACAGGCTGTCGTTGAACACGATAGTGGGCCTGAGCAGACTGTCCAGGAAGGCTATCTTTTCGTTATTGTCAGGGTCGTACTTATTGTTGTTGTTACCGTCCATAAGGGCATATACCCGGTACAGGGTGTCCTGGATGTTACGGATGGTAAAGTAGCCCCAGTCGTCGGTCTTGGCGGCCGCCACCGGACGTTTCAGGAACACGGCCGAATCGGAATGGTCCTTATACAGGAGCACGGTGGCGCCCTTTACGGGCATCAGGGTATTGCAGTCCTGCACCAGACCCGTCACGCACATAGAATCAATGCGGGGACCGGTAGAAAACACCAGGGTGTAACCGGGGAAGAGGTTGCCTTCGTTGTTGTCGGCAATGGCACCCGTGATGTCCAGGGTATACGTTGTATTGCTGTCCAGGTCGCTTTCGAAGGTCACTTCCAGGGATTTTCCGCGGATAGCCGATTTGGGTTTCTTCTCCAGAGGAGGGGAGAGGAAGATGCTGTTGGCATCCTTGACCTTCACATACTCGTTAAAGGTAAAACGGAGCTTGGTCTTGCCCTTGGAAGTGGACACGTTGACCGTGGAGGGAAAAGGCTCCACCTTTTTGAGCACCGGGGGGATGGTGTCCTTGGGGCCTCCGGAAGGGGGCGTAGTGGTATTGGCGCAGCCCGAGGGGAACATCAGGGCGCCCAGGATAAGCGTGGCCGGAATGAGCGGCAGGAACTTTTTCAGCGGATGGCTCATAGATCGGTTCGGCTTACGTTTTCTATTCCTTCAATGGAGGAAAGTTTCTTAATCATCTTGTCCAGGATATCCTTGGAGTTCACATAGAGGTCAATATAGCCTTCAAAGAGGCCAGCATCGGCCGAAAGGTTGAGCCGGCGCATATTCACGCCCATCACCAGCGAGACGCGGCGGGTAATCTCGTTGAGCATACCCACGCGGTCCAGACCCTTGAGGGAGATACGCACCAGGAAGGAGGTTTCTTCGGCCTGTTCCAGCCACTTGGGAACCACCAGCCAGTCTCCGTGACGGGCGGCTATGCGGTCGGCCACCGGGCAGGACTTCTTGTGCACGGTAATGGTGCCGTCGGGAGCCTTGATACCCACCACGGGGTCTCCGGGAATGGGATTGCAGCAGGTGGCAATGGCAAAATGCGGGGCGTTGGGGTCCGTAGAGCCAATGATATACGTCTCGCCGGTGCCGGCAGGCTTCTGCTCTTCGCGGGGAGAACCGGAGCTGAACATCTTCCGGATCCAGGAAACTCTGCCGGAAGAAGAACGCTTGACCATTTCACCCAGGTGATCCAGCTTGATCTGGCCTATGCCAATGCCGTTGAAGAGTTCATCACGAGTACCCACGTTGTAGGCCGCCTCCAGGCGCTGGAGAGTGGCTTCGTCACACTCGATGCCCAGATTCTGAAGGGCGGCTTCCAGGGTGGACCGGCCGTAATCTATGGTCTGCTTGCGCTGGGTCTTGAAGTAGTCCGTAACCACGGTACGGGCCCGGTGGGTCTTGAGGAACTTGAGCCATTCGGGCTGCGGTTTTCCATCTTCGGCCGTAATAATCTCCACCTTGTCTCCCGTGGTGAGTTCCTGGCTCAGGGTCACCAGTTTCTGGTTTACCTTGGCGGCAATGGCCTTGTTGCCAATCTCCGTGTGGATGGCGTAGGCAAAGTCCAGGGCCGTGGAGCCCTTGGGCAGGCTGCGCTGCTCTCCGCGGGGCGTGAAGATGTATACATCGGTAGAAATGAGGTCGTTGTGGATGATGTCCAGGAGCTCCAGGGCGTTCACGTCCGGGTTCACCAGGATGCCCTTGATGCGGTCCAGCCAGGCATCCATCTCGTAATCTCCTTCACCCATAATGCCGTGCTGCTTGTAGCTCCAGTGGGCGGCAATACCTTTTTCGGCAATGTCGTCCATACGGCGGGTACGGATCTGAACCTCTACCCAGGTGCCGGCATTGCTCAGAAGGGTGCAGTGCAGGGCCTCATAACCGTTGGACTTAGGGTGCTTGACCCAGTCCCTCAGGCGCTCGGGCATATACCGGTATATGCCGGTAATGATGGAGAAGATGCGGTAACACTGGTCACGCTCGCTTTCTCCGGAATTGGGCTGGGGATCAAAGATGATGCGGATGGCATAGAGGTCATACACCTCTTCAAAGCTAACTCCCTTGGTCTGCATCTTCTGCCAGGCCGAATAAGGGGTCTTCACGCGCTTCTTAATCTCAAAATGGAAGCCAGCCTTCTCCAGGGCCGATTCAATGGGCACCACGAATTCGCTCATCTCGTTGCCTTTCTCGGCTATTCCGCGGTCAATGCGGGCCTTGATATCGGCATAGGCCTCGGGCTCCTTGTAGCGCAGCCAGATGTTCTCCAGCTCGGTCTTGATGCTGTAGAGACCCAGACGGTGAGCCAGCGGAATAAAGATGAACATAGTCTCGGAGAGGATCTTGTCCCGCTTGTGCTCCGGCATATGCTCAATGGTGCGGCAGTTGTGCAGGCGGTCAGCCAGCTTGATGAGCACCACGCGCACGTCGTCATTGAGGGTGAGGAGGATGCGCTTGAAGTTTTCGGCCTGAAGACTCTGCTGGGTAATGTCCGTTCCGTGGGTCTTCTGCTCGGTATCCAGCACGTTCTTGATCTTGGTAAGGCCGTCTACCAGCGAGGCAATCTTGTCTCCAAAGTGGTCCCGGATGTCTTCCACGGTATAGTCCGTGTCTTCCACCACATCGTGCAGAAGGGCGGCCGAGATGGACTTGTAGCCCAGGCCAATGTCGTCTACCACAATCTGGGCCACGGCAATGGGGTGCAGCATATACGGCTCCCCGCTGCGACGCCGCACATTGCGGTGGGCATCGTTGGCAAACTCAAAGGCCTTGCTCACCACTTCCAGTTCTTCCCGGTTGGCGCAGCGCTTCTGGGCCGATGCCTTCAGCACCTCCCAATCGCGGGCAATGACCTCGTAATCTTTTTCTCCAAATTCGGAAAAGCTCATAAACTCATCGTATTTTGGTAAAGCCGTTCTTTTCGGTCCTGAACGGCCTGTTTATTCATTTCATCCAGTTTGGCTATGGTTATGCTATGCTGATCCACATTCTGGAAAGCATAGGAAAGTTCTGCTCCGTAAAGGATTATGGCCCATCCTATGTTGAGCCAGATCATAAAGAGGGGAATGGCCGCCAGGGCACCGTACACGGCACTGGTCTTGGCCACCATCACCTGCGTTTCCAGGTACAGGTACTGCACTCCCACAAACATAAGTCCCGAGATGAGGGCCGCCTTGATGGAACATCTGCTGCGCACGTGGGTACCCGGAACATACTTGTACATAACATTCAGAATCAGGATAACGACCACCGCAAACAGGCTCCAGGACAGGAAGTTCTTCAGGTGATCGGAGAAGAAGAGCTTGCTGGGGAACAGCAGGTCCAGCACGTGGGAGTATACCACCGAGCCCGAGAAGAAGATAATGACCACAAACGGCGCCAGGATGGTTACACCCAGCACAACGCCCATCATCTTGAGGAAATTGGGTTCCTGTTCCACCTTCCACACGTTGTTGAACACCTGCCGAACCGTAATCATCAGGGACAGGACAATCCAGATGAAGGAAGCCATAGAGATAAAGCCGAAGAGGCCGCTCTCGGCCACATTGACAATGTTGTCGGCTGCCAGCAGCAGCTTGTCCACGACGGCGGTATCCCGCAGATTATCCAACAGAATCTCCTGGAACTTATCCCGCAGACCCAGACCGTCGGTAAGATAGAAGCCAATGGCAATGGCCGGCACCACCGCCATCATACTGCGGTAGGCCAGGGCCGTCACCTGATAGCCGATTTTCTGGGCCGAAAAGGTATTCATCATCAGAAGCACCGTCTTGGCATCCTTGACCAGGCGGGCCTTCCAACGGGAGAAGTCCTTCTCGTTGAGCAGGAAGATATCGTGGGTCAGAAAACGCCAGATGCGGGTTATCCAGATGGAAATCCACCGGATAATCACTTCAATCTTATGACCCAGCTTCTTGAACATCAGAACAAGGTTAACTCCGTATCATTCTTCTCCTCTTGGGGAGCGGGGGCTCCGCCAATGAGCTGCATAAAGGCGTCCTCGTCAATTACCTGGACTCCCAGGTCGGCCGCCTTCTTGAGCTTCTCGGGGCCGGGCTTGGTACCGGCCAGCAGGTAATCCGTCTTTCCGCTCACGGACGAGCTGTTTTTGCCTCCGTGGGCCTCTATGAGGGCTTTCATCTCCTCCCGGGAAATGCTGAAATTGCCGCTGATCACAATGCTCTTGCCATCCAGGGCATCCGACTGCTTGCCGGCGCCTTCTTCCACCTGCATCTGCAGGCCGGCGGCCCTCAAGGCTTCCACCTCCTGGCAGTTCTTATAGTCCAGGAAGTAATGGAAAATGCTGTCTGCAATCACTTCTCCCACTTCCGGCACTTCCAGCAGCTCTTCCTTGGTGGCCTGGGCAATGGCATCTATGGAGCCAAAGTGACGGGCCACGTCCCGTGCCGTGGTTTCACCCACGAAACGGATGCCTATGGCAAAAAGAACGCGCTCGAACGGAACCTTCAGGGATGCCTTTACGGAATCCAGGAAGCGGGCCGCCGCGCGCTCTTTCCAACCTTCCAGCATTATCAGCTGATCTGCCTTCAGGGCATATAGATGGGAGGGGAGGGTTACCAGATTCAGGTTGTACAGCTGCTCAATGGTAGCTTCACCGCAGAGGATGTTCATAGCCTTGCGGCTCACGAAATGCTCCAGTCGGCCCTTGATCTGGGTGGGACAGCCCTGCCGGTTGGGACAGAACCATTTGGCTTCTCCCTCTTCCCGCACCAGGGGCGTACCACAGTCCGGACACACGGCAGGGAAGGACGGGATGCGGGCCCCTGGCTGGCGCTTGGATTCCTCCACGCCGGTAATCTTGGGGATAATCTCTCCGCCTTTCTCCACATACACCCAGTCTCCCTCGTGGATATCCAGGGAGCGGATCTGGTCTTCGTTCACCAGCGTGGCGCGCTTGACCATAGTGCCGCTCAGGAGCACGGGCTCCAGATTGGCCACGGGGGTAACGGCGCCGGTGCGGCCCACCTGGTAATCTATGCTCAGGATGGGCGTACAGGCCTGTTCGGCCTTGAATTTATAGGCAACGGCCCAGCGGGGACTCTTGGCGGTGTAGCCCAGGTCCTGCTGGCAATCCATCTGGTTGATCTTGATAACTATGCCGTCCGTGGCAAAGGGAAGTTCCTTGCGGGCGGTATCCCAGTGCTCGATAAAAGCTTCAATTTCCCCAATGTTGGCGCAGATGCGTCTATGGGCCGAAACGGGGAGTCCCCAGCTCTCGGCCGCCCGGAGGGCTTCGTCGTGGGTAGGGTAGTCCACCTGGCCGGTGGGGATGTGATAGAGGGTGCAGAAGAGGCCTCTTCGGCCCACTTCTTCGGGGTCCTGCAGCTTGAGGGAACCGCTGGCGGCATTGCGGGGATTGGCAAAGAGGGGCTCCTCCAGGGCTTCCCGCTCCTCATTGAGGCGGTCAAACGACTCGTAGGGCATAAGCACCTCTCCGCGGATTTCGAACTCCTGGGGCCAGCCGGTTCCCTTGAGTTTATGGGGAATGCTGGCAATCTGGAGGGCGTTGCGGGTTACGTCGTCTCCCTGTACGCCGTCTCCGCGGGTAAGGGCCCTGAACAGGACGCCGTTCTTGTAGGTGAGGCAGATGGCCGTGCCGTCGAATTTGAGTTCACAGCAGTACGTGAAAGGCTTGTCCAGGGATTTGGCGGCCCTTTCGGCAAAGTCTTCCACTTCTTCAATGGAATACGTGTTGGAAAGGGACAGCATAGGATACTTGTGAGGGTATTTGGCGAATCCTCCTTCGGCCTTTTCTTCCAAATCCGAACCTACGCGGCGGGTGGGGGAGTCGGCTGTGGCATACTGCGGATACTGCGCCTCGAGGTCTTCCAGCTCGTGCATCAGCTGGTCGTACTCGTAGTCGCTCATAGTGGGGGCATTCTCCACGTAATACTTGCGGCTGTTCTCCCAGAGAATAGCCTTGAGCTGCTCAATCCTATGTTTTGCCTGCGTGAAATCCATCGCTATAAATATACCCAACGCGCAAATTAAGGTCCACGTTACCCCCTCCCGAAACCCCTCCCCTCGGGGGAGGGACTTAAAACCGGGTAGCACCTGCACCTATGCGCATGTGCGCGCAAGTGCGTGTACAAATGACAAAGTTACTAAAAAAGTACTGTAATAACAAGCCGTCAGAAACTCAGCTAAATACATGGTAATCTCGTGCTTTTTTCGTAATTTTGCATGTTTAAAGCTTACGCTCGAAAAGGTTTTTTTTAATTTTAATATTTTTCCATGAAAGATTCCATTATCATCCTTTGCGGTGGCGGCCCGGCTCCGGGTATGAACACCGTCGTTATGTCTGTTGCCAAGACTTTCCTGTCCAACGGTTATCGTGTAATTGGCCTTCACGGCGGTTACAGCGGTCTGTTCTCCAAGGCTCCCCGTACCGAGGACATCGATTTCTTCAAGGCAGACGCTTACTTCAACCGTGGCGGTTCCTACCTCCAGATGAGCCGTTTCAAACCCACCGACAAGGATTTTGAGGAAAACTTCAACCTGAGCCTCTTCCAGGACAACAACATCAAGCTCCTGGTTACCGTTGGCGGTGACGATACCGCTTCCACGGCCAACCGCATTGCCAAGTTCCTGGAGGCCAAGCAGTATCCCATCCACAACATCCACGTTCCCAAGACCATCGACAACGACCTCCCGCTGCCCAACAACACTCCCACCTTTGGCTTCAACAGCGCCAAGGACGAGGGTGCCCACCTGGCCCGCACCGTCTATGAAGACGCCCGCACCAGCGGCAACTGGCTCATCATCAGCGCTATGGGCCGCAGCGCCGGTCACCTGGCCCTGGGTATCGGTGAGGCCACTCATTGCCCCATGACCATCATCCCCGAGATGTTCAACAAGACCACCATCACCCTCGATAAGATTGTGAACCTGGCCCTCTCCGCCATCATCAAGCGCAACATCCTGGGTATTCCTTACGGCACCGTAGTAGTGGCCGAGGGCGTATTCCACGACCTCGATCCCCAGGAAATCAAGAACGCCGGCGTCTCTATGACCTACGACGAGCACGGTCACCCCGAGCTGGGCAAGATCTCCAAGGCCGTTCTGTTCAACGACATCCTCGAGAAGAAGTTCAAGGAGATTGGCCTCAAGGTCAAGACCCGTCCCGTGGAGATTGGCTACGACGTTCGCTGCCAGGATCCTATCGCCTTTGACCTCACGTACTGCTCCGAGCTGGCCATGGGTGCCTATGAGCTGTTCAAGAAGGGAGAAACCGGCTGCATGGTGTATGTAGACGCCTTTGGCGAGTCCCACCCGCTGTACCTCAAAGACCTCCAGAACGCCGAGGGTAAGATTCCTCCGCGCCGCGTGGCCATCGAAGGCGGTACCGCCCAGAACTACTTCAACCACATCTGCCACTTCGTAACTCCCGCAGACTACGAAGCCGCTAAGAAGTTTGTGGCCAACCCTGAGGCATACGACTTCAAGAAAATCCTGAACTGGTAATTCGTTACCGTGTACAAAGGACTTAAATATGGGCTGACTCTTCTGGCAACCTGTGCCCTGTTCGCAGGTTGCCAGAGATCATCCCTTATCCCGGAAGGGGAGCCGCAACCCGGTGAAAAGGTTTACACCGGCTGCATCCCCGAGCATCCGGACAAGATAGTCCAAATGTACATTGATCTTCCCGAGAACACAAAACCCGGGGATATCGCCAAGAAAGTCTGGACCAACGACGCCAAGGTGCGCATAGAGGCCACCGTAGACGGCGCCACATCCACAGTATACAAATCTGAGGGCGTTAAAATCAAGGGACACGGCAACTCCACCTGGAGCGGTTATCCCAAAAAGCCCTATACCATCAAGCTTCCCGAGCAGGCCAACTTCATTGGCACGGGAAAAACCAAGCGGTGGGTGCTGCTGGCCAACTGGATGGACCGCACCTGCATCAGAAACGACGTAGCTTTTGAAGCCGCCCGCCAAACCAGCCTGGTCTGGACCCCTTCCGGCACTTATGTAGAGCTCTATTTCAACGGTGAATACAACGGACTGTATTACATGTGCGAGAAAGTCCATGTAGAAGGATCCCATTTCACCTGCGACTACATGTACTCCTTTGACATAAGCGACAAAACGGAGCACGATTTTGACACCCAGCACGGACACTGGCAGAACGCCACCAAGGAGGGTGAAATTCCCGTAGAGCTCAAGTATCCGGACCGGGACAACTACACGCCGGCCGATTTCAGCCTAGTGCTGAAGCAGGCCAAAAATGCACTTTACGCCGTAGAAGACGCCATCATGAGGGGAGACAAGCCCAGTTCCATCCTGGATCTGGACTCCATCTGCGACTGGTTCCTCGTTAACGAAGTCTTCTGCAACAACGAGCCCAAGTTTCCCAAGAGTACCTTCTATCTCTACAAGGAAGGGAAACTGCATGCCGGTCCGGTGTGGGATTTTGATTACGGCACTTTTACGCCCGACAATCACAACCTCACGCTAAAGAGCACCCTGTATTACTACCAGCTCTGGACCAACCCCGAATTCAAGAATCATCTTCTGCACCGCTGGGAGATTATCAAGTCCATTTTCAAAGGGCTGGGACCGTACATTGACCAGCAGGCCAATCTGATCCGCGAAGCCGAGGCCCGCAACCACGAGATGTGGCCCTGCTATCCCAACCCCAGCTCCGAGACGGGAGACGGTAAAGTGAACGGAGACGAGAACCTTACCTTTGACCAGGCCATCGAGCGCATGAAAACGTCCCTGACCCAGCGCATCCAAGACGTAGAAACGGAACTCAACCGTCTATGAAACTGATTTACCAGATGCTGCCGCGCCTGTGGGGGAACGGCCGCTTCTCCGGCATTGACGCAGCCACCCTTGACTACCTCAAGAATACCCTGGGGGCCGATTGCCTCTGGTGCACCGGTGTCATCCGGCACGCCACCGCCTGCCAGGACCACGGCTGCATACCGTCCCATCCCCAGATTGTGAAGGGGAGTGCGGGATCCCCCTACGCCATTACAGACTATTACGACGTCAATCCCTACCTGGCCGACGACCCCGACAAGCGGATGGAGGAATTCCGTGCGCTGGTTGAGCGGGTTCACGGGGCCGGCCTCAAGCTGCTGATTGACTTTGTTCCCAATCACGTGGCCCGGGACAACATAAACCTGGGTCAGGACGATGACAAAACCGTCCACTGGGCTCCTGAGAACGACTTTTTCTACTATCCCGGAGAGCCGCTCGTACTGCCCGTGCCCTGCAAGGGAAAGCCTTTCTACGAGAATCCGGCCAAGGCTTCCGGCAATACCTTTACATCGGCCCCGGACAGGAACGACTGGTACGAAACCGTCAAAATCAACTACTGCGACTTCCACACCGGCACCTGGGACAAGATGCTCGATATCGTCCGCTTCTGGGCCTCCCAGGGCGTGGACGGATTCCGCTGCGATATGGTGGAGCTGGTGCCCTGGACCTTTATGCAGTGGCTTATCCAAAGCATCAAGAAGGAATACCCCCAAATCATCTTTGTGGCAGAGGTTTACCAGAAGGAGAAATATCGCCAGTATGTAGATGAGGTGGGCTTTGATTTGCTCTACGATAAATCCGGATTATACGATACTTTACGTGCGGTTACCTGCAGTAATGCTTCCGCTAAGGGAATTACCTGTAACTGGCAGTTCCTGGGAGACCTGCAGCCCCATATGCTCAACTTCCTGGAGAACCACGACGAGCAGCGCGTAGCCTCCGATTTCTTCTGCGGAAGTGCAGAGGCCGGATACGCCGCCCTGGCAGTTTCCCTGCTCCTGAACGAGGCTCCGTTTATGCTGTACTTCGGCCAGGAAATTGGAGAACGCGGAATGGATCAGGAAGGCTTCAGCGGAAGGGACGGCCGCACCACCATCTTTGACTGGTGGACGGTGCAAAGCCTCAAGCGCCTCCGCGAAGGATTGGAGAACCCAAAGAAGGGCCTCAATGCCCATGAGAAGGCCATTCTGGGCCGATACAAGGAGCTTCTGGCCCTGGCCCGCACCCAACCTTTCCTCACGGGAAAAACCTTCGATCTGGGCTATTGCCAGGACGGCGGCTTCAATCCCGACCGCCACTACGCCTGGCTCCGCAGCGACGGCAAAAAAACCTGGCTCCTGGTAAGCAATTTCTCGGAAGAGAAGGCCGATATTACCGTCAGCATTCCTCCGGAAGCCCTGGACTACCTGGGCATCCAGGCCGTACGCACGGTCTACACCCTATCCGTGGAAGGAAAGGATTACAAAATACAGGAAGTCAATTAGAGGGTTCTGCGGCGAAATTCGGCTACCGTAATGGCCGTAGCCACCGCCGCATTGAGAGACTCCGAACCGGCATCATCGGCCGGATAGGGAGGAATATACAGACGGTCCGTCACACAGGCGGCCGTCTGTTTTGATATACCGTTGGCCTCGTTGCCAATGACAATCACGGAAGGGGCCTCAGAACCGTTGGAAAGGTCTTTCTGATAGAAATTCTCTCCGTCCAGGAAGGTGCCGTACACCTGACCGCCCAGGGCCGATGCCCGGGAGCAGAGGGCCGGAATATCCGTATAATGGAACTTGACCCGGAAAATGGCTCCCATAGTGGCCTGAACCACTTTGGGATTGAAGACGTCCACCGTATCGGGGGAGGCGTACACGGCATCGATGCCAAACCAGTCTGCTATGCGGAGGATGGTGCCAAGGTTACCGGGGTCACGGATGCCGTCCAGGGCCAGGAAAAGGCCCTTGGAAGGAAGTTCCGCGTTGCTGAGGTCTTCCGGTATATACACCGTTGCCAGGGCCGGAGAAGGGGAGGAAAGGCCGGACATACGGGCCATTGCCGCTTCTCCTATATGGTCTCTGTGATAGACTTTATTGACGCGGAAAGAAGACTGCTCGGCTTCCTTGACAAGCTTTTCACCCTCTACTACAAACAGCCCCTCCTGTTCCCGGAATTTCTTCTGGGACAAAGACTTGACAAACTTGATTTCCGCAGCGGTCAACGTCATGGGTTACAAAGTATAACCGAGCAGTTTCAGCATACTTGCTGAAGACTGCTCTTCTGAGAAGACGGACGTAATGAGATTGCCCTCCTTGTCGCGGTCAATGAGGATGTGACGGGGTGAAGGCATAAGGCAGTGCTTGATGCCGCCAAAGCCGGAAAGGGCTTCCTGGTATGCACCCGTGTGGAAAAAGCCGATATAGAGGTTTTCCCTGCGGCTGCGGATGGTGGGCAGGAAGATGGCGTTGGCGTGATAATCTGCGTTGTAGAAGTCCTGGCTGTCGCAGGTGAGACCGCCCAAGAACACACGCTGGTATTCGTCGTTCCACTTGTTGATGGGCAGCAGGATGAAGCGCTGGTTCAGACCCCACGTATCGGGCAGGCAGGTCATAAAGCTGTTGTCAATCATATACCACTTTTCGCGGTCGTTCTGCTGCTTGATATCCAGGATCTTGAAGATGGTGGCGCCGCTTTCTCCCACGGTGAAGGAGCCGAACTCGGTAAAGATATCCGGTTCTTCCACGCCGTTGGCGTTGCAGGTAACCTTGATCTGGTTGATGATTTCCTCTACCATATACTCGTAGTCGAAATCCTGGGCCAGGGAGGTCTTGTTGGGCAGACCGCCGCCAATATTGAGGCTGTCCAGCTCGGGGCAGATGGCCTTGAGCTCACAGTATACCTTGACGCACTTGGACAGTTCGTTCCAGTAGTAAGCGGTATCCCGGATGCCGGTATTGATGAAGAAATGCAGCATCTTGAGGTGGAAGTTGGGATACTTGGCCACCGTGTCCTTGTAGAACTTGAGGATATCCGAGTAGCGGATACCCAGGCGGGAGGTATAGAAATCGAAGTTGGGCTCTTCTTCCGATGCAATGCGGATGCCCATCATAGTATCTTCTTCAATCAGATCGGCCAGATCTTCAAACTCGTTCTTGTTGTCCAGAACGGGGATGATGTTCTTCCAGCCGGCCTTGCGCATCTTGGCAATGTTCTGGATGTACTGGGGGCGCTTGAAGCCGTTGCAGATGATGTACAGCTCTTCCTTCTGCACCGAACCGTCCTTCTCCAGGGCCTCGATGAGGTCCAGGTCATAGGCCGAAGACGTCTCCAGATGGATGTCGTTCTTGAGGGCCTCGTGCACCACAAAGGCAAACTGCGAACTCTTGGTGCAGTAGCTGTAGTGGTATTCGCCCTGGTAATCGGCCTTAGCCATAGCCACCTTGAAGAGGCGCTTGGCCCGCTGGATTTGCGAAGAGATCTTGGGCAAATAGGTGATTTTCAGCGGAGTACCATACTTTTCGATGATATCCATCAGGTCAATGTCATTGAACAGCAAGTTGCCGTCCATAACCATAAACTCGTCCTGGGGGAAGTCGAAGGTTTGGTCGATGAGGTCGATGTACTTGTTTTTCATCCTTTAAATCTGAGTATTGAGAGTACAAAGGTAACCAAAAAAGTGTTACATTTGTAAGAATGAACCCGAAGATATTCATATTTATTTGCGTGTCCGGCCTGATGGCGGCTGTTTCCTGCAGCACCACCCGCTCCCTGGCAGAAGGGGAGTACCTGCTCAGGAAAAACACCATCCAGACCAACGACCCCAATTTCAATGTCTCCGGGCTCAGTTCCTACATTGGTCACAAGCCCAATTCCTACTTTCTGGGCGTGAATCCGCTCCTTTCCGTATACAACTGGAGCGGAGACGGAAAAACGCCTTTCAAACGCTTTCTCAGAAAGATAGGATCGGACCCCATTGTCTTCGATTCCACCAAGGTGGAGATGAGCGTGGCCAACATTGCCAACCACCTGAACTACATCGGTTACTACGGTTCGGAGGTTAGCAGTAAGGTGGACGTGATCAAAAAGAAAGCTTATGTAACGTATTCGATAAAGCTGGGTAACCGCTACAAAATCAGCGACATAGATTACGAAGTTCCCACCTATGGCACGTTCCAGGAAGAGTTCCTGAAGGACCTTCCCAACAGCACGGTGGAAAAGGGGGATTACCTCTCCGAAGAAGCCCTGGAAAAGGAGGCCGACCGTTCCTCCGCGTACTTCCGTACTTTGGGTTACTACGGCTTCACCAAGTCCTTCTATGCCTTTGAGGCCGATACCCTCACGCACGACGGCCAGGCCAAGCTTCATTTCGCCATCCGGGACTATGCCCTGGGGGATGCCCCTTCTTCGGCCCGTGAACATAAGAAATTCACTATTTCGGAGGTTAACATCTCGCACCCGGAAAAGCTCAAGATCAGGCCTTCCGTGCTGGAAAACCTCAATATCCTGAGGCCCGGCCAGCTTTACAACGAAAACGAGATTAATACCAATTACAACCGTTTCTCCAGCGTGGGCGTGCTCACGGGGGTAAACATCAACCTGGAGCCGGTCTCCGAAGACCAGGTAGACTGTAACATTTCCCTGCGCAATTCCGGTCTGCAGGGCTTCAAGACCAACCTGGAGGCCTCCTTCAACTCCACCGGCCTGTTTGGCATTTCGCCGCAGCTAACTTATTATCACAGAAATATTTTCCACGGGGGAGAAGAGCTCAACCTGGGCGTCAAGGGCAATTTCCAGTTCCGCCCCAAGTCCAAAGCCTACTCCACCGAGGTCAGCGTCTCCACCACGCTCCGTTTCCCCAGTTTCATAGGCCTTCCCAACCGCATCTTTACCGGCCCCAACATTCCTCATACGGACGTTTCGGCCGCTTTCAGCTATCAGGACAGACCCGAATTCCGCCGTTCCATCATCTCCACGGCCTTCACGTACAACGGCCGCATCAAGCAGAACTTCTTCTACAAGCTGTCGCCCATCCGGGCCAACCTGACCCATATGTTCTATATGGACGAAGAGTTTATGCTCAAGCTGTTTGAGACCAACCCCTTCGTGTTCAGTTCCTATATGGATAACGTAGACTTGGGAGTGGGTGGTACCCTATACTACACAACCGACGCCTCTTCCGTGCCTATGACTCCGTACCATTACGCCAGACTGGCTTTGGATGTTTCCGGCAATGTAGTAAGTCTGTTCAACCGCTGGCTGCCCGTGCTGGAAGAAGGCAGTACCAAACACACCATCTGGGACACTCCGTACGCCCAGTATGTGCGTGCAGACCTTAATCTGGGCAAGGTTTTCCGTTTTGGTAAAGAAGACCGGCACGCCATTGCCCTTCACTTTGAAAGCGGCATAGCCTATGGTTACGGCAACTCCGATACCGCTCCGGTAGAACAGCTGCTCTATGCCGGCGGTGCTATGTCTATGCGTGGCTGGCAGGCCCGTACTCTGGGCCCGGGTACTTCGGAGGAGTCCTACGGATTCTCCATCCCCAGCCAGGTAGGTGAGCTCAAACTGGAGGCCAACGTAGAATATCGTTTCCCCCTCATCTCCAAATTGGAGGGAGCTCTGTTTCTGGATGCCGGTAATATCTGGGATGTGTCCAGCAGTATTGACGAAGCGGACCAGTTCAAATGGAGCACTTTCCCGGATGCCATTGCATTAAACTGGGGATTCGGCGCCCGTCTCAACCTCAATTTCCTCCTGGTCCGCGTAGATATGGGTATACGCCTCAGAGACCCCGCCCGCCCGGCAGGAGAACGTTGGGTACCCACAAACGAGTGGCTCAACAATAATTTTGCAATCCACTTCGGTGTAGGATATCCGTTCTAAAACCTATTTCTTAGGATAATACTTGGGCCAGCAGGCCTCGAGATAGGCACGGAGCACGTCTTCGTGCTTGTTTTTTGCGGGCTCGTAAAAGACTTTTCCGCGCAAGGCCTCGGGCATAAACTCCATATCGGCAAAATGGCCGGGATAGTCGTGGGCATACTTATAGCCGTCAGAGTAATGGAGGTCCTTCATAAGCTGCGTAGGGGCATTGCGGATGGCCAGGGGTACCGGCTGGTTGCCGGAGCTCTTTACCTCGGCCAGGGCGTTTTCTATGGCCATATACGAGGCGTTGCTCTTGGGAGAGGAGGCCAGGTAGACCGTGGTTTCGGCCAGCGGGATTCGGCCCTCGGGCATACCAATCTTGGACACTACCTCAAAGCAGGCGTTGGCCAGCAGCAGGGCGTTGGGATTGGCCAGGCCCACATCTTCCGAGGCGCTCAGGCACAGACGGCGGGCTATGAACAGGGGGTCTTCTCCTCCGTCAATCATCCGGGCCAGGTAATAGATGGCCGCGTTGGGATCGGACCCGCGGATGCTCTTGATAAAGGCCGAAATGATATCGTAGTGCATCTCGCCATCCTTGTCATAGATGGCCATATTTTCCTGGATGGAGGCCGTTACCGTCTCGTTGTCTATGACGATGGGCTTCTTGCCGGCCTGGGCGTCAATCACCAGCTCCAGCACATTGAGGAGCTTGCGGGCGTCTCCGCCGCTGTAACGCATCAGGGCCTCGCTTTCGCGCACTTCCACGGGCTTGTCCTTGAGAAGGACGTCCTCGTGGAGGGCACGGTCCAGCAGGACCTGCAAATCCTCTTTCTCCAAAGATTTGAGAACAAATACCTGGCAGCGGGACAGCAGGGGAGTAATGACCTCAAAAGAGGGGTTTTCGGTGGTAGCACCTACCAGCACTATGGTTCCGTTCTCAACGGCTCCCAGAAGGGCGTCCTGCTGGGCCTTGTTGAAACGGTGGATTTCGTCTATGAACAGGATGGGAGCCCCTTTCTGCCGGAACAGCCCGCTGGCTTTGGCCTTGTCAAAGACCTCCCGCACATCCTTTACCCCCGCCGTAACGGCACTGAGGGTGTAGAAATCGCGGTCTAAGGTTTCGGCAATGATATGGGCCAGGGTAGTCTTGCCCACCCCGGGAGGGCCCCAGAGAATGAACGAACTCAGGTTACCGCTTTCTATCATCTTCCTCAGGATGCAGCCTTCTCCTACCAGATGACGCTGGCCCACATACTGGTCCA
>JAEEQI010000159.1 GCA_016285215.1 Bacteroidales bacterium
GATGCATCCACGCCATCTGCGGCGGCTGCTTCATTGCAGAGATTCAGCAGACCTCCAACATCACCTACCGTATCTACGACTACGGCCGCCTGGGCCTGGACGGAAAGCCCCGCGAGGTGCACACGGAACTGGCCAAGGACGCCATCGACTACACCGTGTACCCGGACTACCGCACCCACTACAATCCGGAAAAGGACGAGGAGCAGGAAGTGGTAAGCTGCCCGTACTTCACCACCAGCATCTACGACCTCACCCTCCCCTTTGCCAAAGACCTCTCCGGCATAGACTCCTTTGTGGTAGTGATGTGCCTGGAAGGCGAAGGCACTATGGAGGTTGACGGAGAAGAAGTCTCCGTTCACCAGGGTGAAACCGTCTTAATACCAGCTACCGCCGACGACCTTTGTTTTGTCCCCGACGGTAGTATGAAGGTATTAACCTCTTATATCCGGTAGGCTATTTCAAGCCTCTGGCACGCATCAGAGCAGAGGGGTCGGGTTCGGCTCCTCTGAACTGTATATAGAGGGTCATAGGTTCTTCGGAACCGCCCTTCTCCAGGAAGGTCTTGCGGAAGCTTTCGGCCGTGGCCTTGTTGAAGATGCCGTCGGCTACAAACTTCTCCCAGGCGTCTACGGCCAGCACCTCGCTCCAGAGGTAGCCATAGTAACCGGCGCTGTAACCGCTGCCCATAATGTGGTTGAAGTAGGTGGTGCGGTAACGGGGGATGATCTCGTCAATGAGGCCCATCTCCTGGCAGACCTTGGTCTCGAAGTCACGCACGCTCTGGGCGTCGGTGAACTGAGCCAGCTGGGCGGCGGAAAGCTCGTGCCACTTCATATCCAGGATGGAGGCGGCGCAGAGTTCTCCGGTGACGAAGCCCTGGTTGAACTTGAGGCCCTTCTGGACCTTGGCCACCAGCTCGGCCGGAATGGGTTCTCCGGTTTCCCAGTTGTTGGCGTAGTTGGCCAGAATCTCCGGCACAAAGGCAAAGTTCTCGTTGAACTGGGAGAACATTTCCACAAAATCGCGGGTTACGGAAGTGCCGGAAACGGTTACGTAGTTGCACTGCGAAAGGAAGCCGTGCAGGGCGTGGCCAAACTCGTGGAAGGCGGTCTGAACATTGTCAATGGTAAGGAGGCTGGGCTGCGGCTCGGTAGGATCCACGCCGGGGGCCGGGAAGTTGCAAACGTTCACGATGATGGGCCGAACGCCGGCTTCCTCCTCACGGAAGTTGTTCATCCAGGCACCGCCCCGCTTGGTGGGACGCACAAAGTAGTCGCGGTAGAAGATACCGATGAGGGAACCGTCGGCGTCGGTAATCTTGTAGGCCTTCACAGAGGGCTGATAGACCTCAACCTCTCCGGTCACTTCTTCAAACTGAAGACCGTAGATCTTGGAAGCGGCGGTGAACACGCCCTTCATCACGCTGTCGGCCTGGAAATAAGGCTTGGTCTGGCTCTCGTCCAGGGCGTACTTCTGGGCGCGGAGTTTCTCGGCATAGTAGCTGTAATCCCAGGCTTCAATCTTGTGACCGGCCATCTTTTCCATTTCCTTCATCTGGGCCTTGGCGCTGCGCATAGCGGCGTCCATAATGGGCTGCAGGAAGTTGTCAACGGTCTCGGGGTTGCCGGCCATCTTGTTGGAAAGCTGATAGGAAGCAAAGTTGGGATAGCCCAGGAGCTCGGCCATTTCGGCCCTCAGACGCAGGGTCTCCAGTACAATGGCGTTGTTGTCGTGCTCGTCTCCGTGGTTGCCGCGGGAGCTGTAGGCCTTGAACACCTGCTCACGCTTGGCGCGGTCCTCGCAGGAGCCCATAAAGTCGTAGTACTCGCTAACGGTGATGCCGGTGGCCTCCTTGAAGGCGTTGTTCTCGGCCAGGAGGTTCTGGCCAAACTTCTGGCTCAGCATAGCCAGGCGGGTATTGATCTCTGCGAAGCGCTTCTTGGCCTCGGGCTCCAGGCCCACGCCGTTGCGGATAAAGCCTTCGTAGATCTTCTTGACCACCATCTGCTGCTCGCGGGTGAGGCTGGCGGAGTTGTCGTACACGGCCTTGACGCGGGCATAGAGGTCTTCGTTCATCATAATCTCGTTGGAAGCCTCGGTGATGAGGGGCATCACCTCTTCTTCGATGGCCTGCATCTCGGGGGTGGAGTCACTCTCGGCCAGGTTGAAGAACACGCCCTGTACCTTGTCCAGGATGGGGCTGGCGTTCTCATAGGCCAGGATGGTATTCTCGAAGGTAGGGGCCTCCGTATTGGCCAGAATGGCCGCAATATTGGCCTTCTGCTCTTCCAGGCCGGCCTTGAAGGCGGGCATATACTGGTCTGTGGTAATCTTGGAGAAGGGGGCCGTTCCGTAAGGGGTATCCCACTCCTGCAGGAAGATGTTGGTGGTTTTCTCTGTGTTGCAAGCGGTAAGCATAGCCATAGCTGCAAAAAGGACTAAAGTTTTTTTCATATACAGTTAAAATTATAATCGGCAGAAAATGCGGGCCGAAAAACGCGCAGCGGGAGCTCCGTCGCCAAAGTAGGGGCGGAAGCCCAGGGCCACGCCCAGCTGGCGCCTTTTGTCAAAGTTCCAGGTTTTACCGGCCGAAGAATCAATCATATGATACGGCCGGTTGTACATATAACCGGCATCTACAAACCAGCCCTTGGTATTCCAGGACACGCCGCCGTAGGCCACGGCGCACTCGAAGCGGTCTCCCTCTCCGAAGTGCCCGGCCGTCACCTGCCCCTGCAGGGACACGTTGGGAATCACGAACACCGGAACCTTGAAACCGAACTCCAGGCCCGCGTGGATATCTTCCGTGCCCACATAACGCTCATAAAAGCCCGTCAGCTTCATATTGATGCCGTTGGTGTTGAAGGCCACGTTCACATCGGAGGCAAAAGTCTGGGGCAAATAAGGAGTATACTTATAAAGGCCCGTATTGGCCGATAAGAGCCAGTTATGTCCCAAGGTATACTGCAGCCCCGCCTTGGCGGAATAAATGGCGCTGCGGCCCAAAGAAGAGGCAAAGTAGCCGCCCCTTCCGCCCAGGTGGAAGCCCCACTTCCCCAAGGTGAACTGGCCGCTCAGCCAGGCTTCGGCCCGGTTCTCGGAATTCATATCCTGCAGGCCCTTGCGGCCGTCCACGCCGCCGCTCAGGAGGAAATAGCGACCGGTCTTCCAGCTGAAGGCCGCCGCCGCGTGGAGCGCAGGATGCTCCAGGCCAAACCGGCCCAATACCGTGGCATAGGCCTGGAAGTTCCGGGAAGGCGTATAATCGTAGCGGAGGAAGGTGACCGGTTCCTGGTCCCGAAGGAAAGCAGCGCTCAGCTGATGCTTCTCCCCAAAGGACTTCCCTACTCCCACATACACGGCGTACGGGTCGTAGGGGGTCTTGTTCCAGCCAATCCCGGCCACGTTGGCCGCCAGCGACCAGCCGCCGGGAAGTTGCCCGGAGCCGTAGGCTGCATCGGCCCTTAAACCATAATTGGCCGTGTCGTTCCAGAGGGAGCCGTAAAAGCCGGTGCGGAAGTGCGAGGCCGTGGCCGATATCTCCGCCACGCCGTTGAAACCGCCCAGGGCCGTCTCGGAAAGCCCGCCGCCGGAAACGAATTTATTCTCTCGCAGGGCCTCGGAGAGAAAACCGGAGGCCGTAGGGTCCACCTCGTCCATACGGACACCGGCCAGGAGGATTTCCTCGTCCATCAAGTGGGCGTCTCCCAGGTCCGAATCGTTGCCGGGCCGCAGGTAATCCTTCACGTTCCGGTGAATGTCCGTTGAGCCGTAGGGCACGTCCAGCCAGCTGTCTCCGGAGCGGTTGATCTCTGAGAGCAGAACGTTGAACACATTCTTCTGCTTGCCCTCCGTCACCACCACGGGAACGCGGTTCTCCAGGTAGCCCGTAGCCAGGAAAACGAGGGTATAGTCGCCGGCCGGAATCTCTTCCATCCGGAAGTTGCCGTTGGCATCGGCCCTTACTTCCACCACCTTTTCGGTGCCCTTCATCAGGCGCACGCGGGCGTGCTCTACGGGGTAACGGTCCGTCTTGGACAGCACGCGTCCCTTGACGCCGCCGGTGAGGGAGGCGGCCAGCAAGGCGACCGTCCACAGCAGGGCGGTCAGGACACAGAGTAAACGCTTCACGCTATCTTGAGATTTCTATGAACGTAGGATAATGGTCGGAATAGCCCTTGATGAACTTGCCGTTGGAGAAGGTGCGGAAAGGCTGGCCTTTGTACTGGCCGCTCTGCTGGGTCATATAAGGCTTGGAATAGACCACGCCGTAGTATTTTCCCATCTTGTCAATGCGGAAGCCCTTGCCGTTCACCAGGGAATTGCTCACCAGGATGCAGTCGAAGATGTTGGGGTCTCCCCTGTAATAGAGGGAGCCGATGCCGTCGTCCAGCATCTCCCAGAAGGGGTTGAAGAAGTCTCCGGATTTCACCTCCACCAGGTTGCGGCGGCCGTGGAGGTACTGCGACAAGGAGGGATCGGCCGGATTGTCGTTCATGTCTCCCATCACCACACACTTGATGCCGGCATACTTCTGCTGCATCTGTCGGGCGTGGTTGTATGCAATCTCGGCCGCACGGGCCCTCAGGTCCTTGCCTTTGTCTCCCCTGCGGGAAGGGAAATGGCACACATAGAAAGCGAAGTGCTCCCCGTCTATGGTTCCGTGCACCATCAGGATGTCACGGGTACGGAAGTCTTCCTGCTCCTTCTTATTATAGGTGGTAATGGGAATCTTCGTATTGAAATCGTACGGAAGGGCGGCACACTCGATGAATTTGAAGCGGGCGGGGTTGTACAGCAAGGCGCAGTCAATACCGCGGCGGTCCGGGCCCTCGATGTGGACTATCTTGTAGTTGGCATTGGCTATGGCCGGCTCTTTGACCAGGTCTTCCAGCACGTGGCGGTTCTCCACCTCGGCCAGGCCCAGCACCGTGTGCCACCTGCCGTTGTATTCATGCATGTCCGCTATCAC
>JAEEQI010000160.1 GCA_016285215.1 Bacteroidales bacterium
CCACTTACGCTCCCTTTTCATCTGGATCACCATCACCAAACCTGCCGCAAAGCAGATGAGCAGGAAGGAACGGATGGCATCGGCCTTGAAAAGGGATATGCGGTCTGCAACGAGGGCGTCTACCAGTACATCCTGCATCTGGGCGTCTGCGTCTCCGGTAAAGGAACCAAACAGGCCGGGGACCAGCCAGGCCAGCAGGCAGAACCCGCCCGTGAGGCCAAAGGCCCACATTAAGCCCTTGCGGAAGACGTTCTTGTCCAGTTTTTCCTTGACCAGTTGGTTCAGAGTCATAAAGCCCAGCAGGGGCAGGCTTATCTGCAGCACCACCAGGGCCATAGACACCGTGCGGAATTTGTTATACAGGGGTAAATAGTTGTAGCAGAACTTGGTAAAGGCCATAAAGTGGCTTCCCACGGCCAGCAGGACGGCCAGGACGGTAACGGCCAGCAGCCACCATTTCTCGCGCCCCTTGTACAGGAACAGGCCCAGCACAAAGAGGAATACGGAAACCGCGCCCATATACATAGGACCGGCCGTAAACGGCTGGGGACCCCAGTACAGCGGCAGGTTCTTGGCCGTTTCCTTGAGGTTCTTCTGGCCGGCGCGCTTGAGGAGTTTGATGGTTTCGGACTTGTCGGGGTTCACTTCTCCGGAGGAAGAGCCACCATTGAAGTTGGGAATCATAAGGTTGGGAAGTTCTTCCCAGCCATAACTCCAGGACGTGGCATAATCCAGGTCCAGACCCTTCTGGGCCCCGCCGTCCTTGGACAGCTCGGAACCGCCGCGCATCGTATTGGGCGTATATTTGGCCAGCGGCAGCAGCTTGTTGGTGTTGGTGGCGATACCCGCCAGACCCAGCACCAGAAGAAGGGCCGAAGCCACCAGAAACGGCTTCCAGTCCTTCTGCTTGATAACCCGGACCACTTCCACAATCACATAGATGAGGATCATCAGGGCCAGATAGTAGGAGATTTGCTGGTGGTTGGCCTTGATCTGGAAACTCAGCGTAAGGGCAAAGAGAACGGCCCCCAGCAGGGTTTTCCAAATGCCTTTGGACTTGTACGTATACACCAACGCCGCCAAAACCCAGGGCATAAGGGCAATGGCCTGCATCTTGGTGTTGTGCCCCACCTGGATAATCTGGAAGTTGTAGCTGCAGAAGGCCACGGCAATGGCGCCGCCAATGGCCACGGGCCAGCTCACACCCAGCGCCAGGAACAGCAGGAAGGCACCCAGGAGCGTCACAAAGAGCCAGGTGGCCGGACGCCGGCCGGCAAAGAGCAGGTTGTACAGCGGCTGGGTATAGTCTCCCCTGTTCTGGGTAGAAATGGCCGTGGTGGGCATACCGCCAAACATAGAATCGGTCCAGTAAGTGGGGTTGTCAGGGTGGGCCTTGTTCCACTCCGACATCTCGTGGGACATACCCACATAGCCGGAGATGTCGCTCTGGTTCACAATCTTGCCTTCCAGCACCTGCGGTACAAAACCGTAACTGAGCGCCAGGAACAGCGCCACGATGCCCAGGGCAATACCTATCTTTTTGAGGAGTTCTTTATTCATGTCGGGTTACTTTTTCCAGAAGTTGCGCCAGCGCGCGGGTGGTGGCCCGGCGGGTGTAGGGGGTTATGTCTCCCGTCGTAGCGGGGACACCGCCTTCACAGTGCTGATGCCAGGTATTGGCCAGGAAGGCGCGCATGGGCGCCGGGTCCTCCCAGTCGGCCGTGATGCCGGCACAGGCGCTGAAAAGCACTTGGGCCATGGCGCCCTCTTCCTGGCCGATTCCCAGGACGGGCCTGCGGGCCGCCAGATACTCAAAGAGTTTCCCGGGAAGGATGGGGGCGTACTGGGGGTCGTTTCTCAGGGGCAGCAGGAGAATGCTGGCACGGCGCTGCTCTTTCACGGCTTCGGCATGATTCAGGGGGCCCAGCAGCACTACGTTGTCAGAAAGGCCTACGGCCGCTATGGCGTCCAGCACTTCCCGGTCCACTTTTCCTACCAGACGGATGCGCAGCTCCTGCCGGAAGCCCGGCTCCGTCTTGGCCAGCTTCGCCAGCACTTTCCACAGGGCCAGGGGGTTGCCGTCGGCCGCGAAAAGGCCGGTGTGGGTAATATTGAACAATCCGTCCCCTTCGGGTGCGGGGCCGGTGAAATCTTCCTCGTCGTAGCCGTTGGTGATGCACTCCACGGGCGTTTGGGTCTGTGCCCGGAATTCGGCCTGCACCTGCGGGGTACAGGCCAGCACGGTGGTACTTTGATCCAGCACCTCCTGCTCCATTTTCTGCAGCTTGGCCCAGGTGCCGGCGGTCATAGGAAGGTGCTTGAGGTAGTACATCCGGCTCCACGGGTCCCGGAAATCCGGAATCCAGGGAGTGCCCAGGTCTTTATGGAGGCGCTGTCCTATCAGGTGCACCGAATGAGGCGGCCCGGTGGTGATGATGGCGTCTACCGGATGTTCTGCCAGATAGGCCTTGAGGGCCTTCACGGAGGGTTTTACCCAGCCCACGCGGGGGTCCGGCACAAAGAGGTTGGCCCGGATCCAGAGACTGAGTTTCTGCTTGAACGTTTTTTTTCCGGAAGAGATTTCCGTCACCTGCGTACTCCTCGCGCCCGTGAGCTTTCTATAGGCCGAGTAAGGCTCCCAGATGGGGCCGCGCAGCACCTCCACGTCGGAGGGCACTTCGGCCTCGAAGGACGGGTCCAGGGAGGGGTAATCCGCGTTGAGCGGGGCAAACACCACAGGCTGCCAGCCCTGGGCCGGCAGATACTTCACAAATTTGACCCAGCGCTGCACCCCCGACCCTCCGGACGGCGGCCAGTAATAGGCTATGACCAGTACACGCTTCATAGACCTACAAAGTTACGAATTATTTCCACCAGGAAGGACGGCTGTACTTGAAGTCTTTGCGCTCTGCTGCCCAGGCTTCGTTAACGTACACCGTATCGGCCCTGTCCGTGTAAAGAATGCCGTCCAGGTGGTCGCACTCGTGCTGGAAGATAACGGCCGAATAGCCGTCTACCTGCTCCGAGACAAAGGTTCCGTCGGGCGTCAGATAGCTGATCTGGACGCTGGGATAGCGGCGCACGGTGCCCCGGTAGGGAGGCAGGGAAAGGCAGCCTTCGGGACCCGGCTGAGGGGTGCCCAGCAGGCTGTCAATCTGGATATTCAGATAGGGCTCAATGGGCTGGCCGGGCTTGTCGTAGCGCATCACCAGCACAATGCGGCGGTTGATGCCCACCTGCGGCGCAGCAATGCCCACGCCGTCCTGGGAAGGATCCGTGAGGGTGTACATCATCTTGGCCAGAAGGGTCTTGAGATCAGAAGAGGCCAGTTCGCGGCTCGTGAGATTGGTGCTCACGGCCCGGAGGATCACACTGTCTTCCGGCATCACGCAGACGTACATCAGGGAGTCGGACTTTTCTATGACCTTACGCTCCCAAGCGGAAAACGGGTGGGTGTGTTTCCATAGGAGAAAACCCAGCAGCACCACCAGACACAGGAGGATGGGAAGCGTGGCTCTTTTGCGGAATATCAACTTTACGTTCATAATCACAAAGATAGCAAAATTTGGTCGCTTTTCACTTTTTTAGTACCTTTGTTATCTATGGCAAAGATGGCAGAAGATACCCCTATGCTGCGGCATTACTTCGAGGTGAAAGCCCAACACCCCGAGGCTCTGCTGTTGTACCGCGTAGGAGACTTTTACGAGATGTACTCGGACGACGCCATAACCGCCGTACGGGTCCTGGGGCTGGTTCAGACCAAGAAATCCAACGGAGACAAGGGTCCCGTGGCTATGGCCGGCTTCCCCCATCACGCCCTGGAAAATTACCTCACCAAACTGGTGCGGGCCGGCTACAAAGTGGCCGTCTGCGACCAGTTGGAAGACCCCAAGTTTGCCAAGAAACTGGTCAAGCGCGGCGTTACGGAAATCGTAACCCCCGGCATCTCCTTTGGGGAAAATATGCTGGAAACCAAGGAGAACAACTTCCTCTGCGGTCTCACCCTGGAAAAGAACCAGTGCGGCGCCGCCTTCCTGGATGTTTCCACCGGCCAGTTCCAGGTGGCCCAGGGTTCGCTGGACTACATTGCCACGCTGGTGGGCTCCCTCAAGCCCAAGGAGCTGGTGGTGCAAAGAGGCTACGAAAAAGGCCTCCGAGAGCGCCTGGGAGACATTTATACCACTTCCATTGACGAGTGGGCCTTTGTATACGACTCCGCCGTAGAGCGCCTCAAAAGGCAGCTGCAGGTAGAGAGTCTCAAGGGCTTTGCCATAGACCCCTTCCCGCTGGGCATCTGCAGCGCCGGCGCCCTGCTGGTGTATCTGGAGCAGACCCAGCACACGGGCCTCAAGAACATCTGCACCATTGGCCGAATAGACGAAGCCAAGTTTGTGTGGATGGACAAGTTCACCCTCCGCAACCTGGAGGTGTTCCAGAGTGCCGCCGGGGCCGATGGCGTATCCCTGGTCCAGACCCTGGACAAGTGCTCCAGCCCTATGGGAGCGCGTCTTTTGCGCCAGTGGCTGGCTATGCCCATCCTGGATTTGAAGGAGCTCAACGCCCGCTACGACTTTGTTCAGTACTTTACGGAGCAGCAGGCCATTCTGGAAGAGACCCAGATAGACCTGGGCAAGCTGGGAGATATGGACCGTATTTTGGGAAGAATTGCCACCGGCAAGGCTTACCCCCGCGAGGTTATGCAGCTGGGCCGCGGCCTGTCGCTCACGGGGCCCATCAAGGCCCGCCTCGCCGGTTCTCCGGCGCTGGAAAAGCTCCTGAAGGGCCTCCACAACTGTGAAAAGCTGCAGGCAGAGATTTTCCGCGTCCTGGCCCCCGAACCTGCCATTCAGGTGGGTAAAGGCCCTGTCATCGGCCCTGGTGTAGACGCAGAGCTGGACGAGCTGAGAAATCTTAGCGCCGGAGGAAAAGACTACCTTCTCC
>JAEEQI010000161.1 GCA_016285215.1 Bacteroidales bacterium
AGCTGGAAGACTCCCCCGCTTTCGCCATGGGTAACTTCCCCGACAAGAACGCCGGTGGTGACCTCTTCTCCCTTATGTACCGTCCCGACGTGATGAAGATGAGCCGCGAAGAGCGCCAGAAGCTCATTGACTCCATGCCCAAGCCCGAGGCCCGCTACACCGAGGAATTCTACGTTGGCTATCGCTGGTTCGACACCAAGAACGTAAAGCCCATGTATGCCTTCGGCCACAGTCTCAGCTATGTGGACTGTGAGTATGATGACCTCAAGGCCATTGCCGGCAAGGACGCCGTCAAGGTCAGCTTCAAGCTCGAGAACGAGGGCCAGATGGCCGCCGAAGAGGTGGTCCAGCTCTATGTGACCCGCGTAGACTCCAAGGTTGAGTGGCCCACCAAGGAACTCAAGGCCTTCCGACGCGTAAGCCTCCAGCCCGGCGAGACTAAGGTAGTAACTCTCGAAATCCCCATGAAGGACCTCCGCTACTGGAACGAGGCCACGGGTGCCTGGGATCTTGAGCACGGCAAGCTCCAGCTCCTGCTGGGCTCTGCTTCCGACGACATCCGCGAAACCGCCGAAGTCACCATCTAATATGAAGAAATTTATGGTCATTGGGGCCGTCATGCTCGCCGCAGCATGCGGCCCCAAGCCTTCCGCCCAAGTGGAGAAGGTAGAAATCTGCACAGAGGTGGGAGACTACGGCATGCTGGTAGACGCTATTGAGATTACCGTAGCCAACCCCCGCTCTATCAAAGGCCTCACTGCGGCCGATTTTAACTTGGTCAACAACACCTCCGGCGCTTTTGTGGACGCTGCCACCGGCAAGTCCCCCGAGGCCTACGAGGATGACGGAATCAGCGTTTCCCGCAAGGGCAACGTGCTTCGCATCGAAGCCAAGCCTTTTGGCAAGAATGGCAAGATGGAAGGCTTCTTCAAACGCCTGCCCTGGGAGCTCCAGTGCGCCCTGGATTCGGCCCTTAATGTAACGCCGGATAAGGTATCGGCCGAACATATCGCCGTTCTGGACGACTGCATCCACGGAGAATTCACCTTCGGCGGCCTCACCCGCGAGTACATGCTGCACCTGCCCAAGGACGCCAACGGAAACGTCATTGAGAACGTTCCCCTGCTGGTGTGGCAGATTGGCGGCGGCGAGTACAACAGGGATATGATGACGGTGGCAACGGCCAACCGCTGCCTGGTGTCCCTGGCCAAGGAAGGCGTTCCCTGCGCCGCCCTGGTCTTTGCCCTGGCCAACCCCAACTACTCCTACAGCGCTTCCCTCTTCCCCGAGAAGATTGAGCTCATTGACCGCAACAATGCCCTGCAGATGGCTTTCATAGACACCCTCATTGCCGAAGGTAAGGTAAATGGAGACAAGCTCTTCTGCGCCGGCGCCTCCTCTGGCGGCGGCTGCACGATGCGCTTTATGATGCAGTTCGCAGACCGCTTCAAGGCCGCCATCCCCTGCTGCGCTATGGACCCTATCATCCCCATCCACCAGGTGGAGGAGAAGTATCCCGGCCAGTTCACGGACGACGTAGAGAAGGTCTGGAAAGGCAACTGCGTATATAAATGGAATGGGGCCGATATGGAGCTCTCCCCTATGGATATCGAGGCCTTCGTGAAGCTTCCTATGTACTTTGTGCACGCCGAGACCGACAGAACCTGCAAGGTGGCCAGCACCTACGCTTACAGCGAAGCCCGCAAGCGCCTAGGCGCCCAGGACGACAAAGTCCTCATCTACTCCGACGAGGACCTGGTCAAATGGGGCGTATCCCCTATGATGGCCCACTTCTCCTGGGTCCCCCTCCTGGACGACTACTCCGAGGGCTCTCCCATGAGTTGGATGATTGCTCAGTTTTAGAAACCTTAAACCTTATTAATCTGATATGAAAAAAATCTTTGTAGCAATTGCAGCCCTGAGCATGGCCCTTAGCGCCTCTGCCCAGCAGGCTCTGTTTGGCGGCCCCTCCGTGGAGTCTCCCGTGATTAACCCCGACGGTACCGTTACCTTCCGTTTCCAGGCCCCCAAGGCCATCAAGGTAGAAGTGACCGGCGATTTCCTTCCCACCCAGAAGATGGAAGTGGAGTTTGGCGGTAACAAAATGGTTTACGATGCTCCCGGCGTGGGTGTTCTCAAAGAAGGCAAAGGCGGCGTGTGGGAATACACCACCGACTTTGTAGTGGCTCCCGACATGTACAACTACACCTTCCGTGTAGACGGCGTAAGCCAGATTGACCCCCACAACATGTGGGTCAACCGCGACGTAGCCTCCCTCACCAGCGTACTCCTGGTCCCCGCTCCCGGTGAGCGCAGCGACCTCTACGCCATCCACAAGGTTCCCCACGGCACTGTTTCCAAGGTCTGGTATCCTTCCAAGACCGCCGGCTTCGACCGTCGTCTGACCGTTTACACTCCGGCCGGTTACGAGACCTCCAAAGCCAAGTATCCCGTGCTGTACGTGCTCCACGGCATTGGCGGTGACGAAGACGCCTGGGTCACCCAGGGCCGCGCTACCCAGATCCTGGACAACCTCATCGCCCGCGGCGAGGCCAAGCCTATGATTGTTGTGTTCACCAACGGCAACATCGCCTGCGAGGCCGCTCCGCTGGAGAATGCCGACGGCTATGTGAACCCCACGATGAGCCTGCCCAAGACTATGGAAGGCACCTTCGAGTCCGCTTTCCCTGAGGTGGTGAAGTTCATCGACAGCCGCTACCGCACCATCGCCAAGAAGCAGGGCCGCGCCATCTGCGGTCTGTCTATGGGCGGTTTCCACACGCTGTACATCACCCTCAACAACCCGGATATGTTCAACTACTCCGGTATGTTCTCTGCCGCCATCGGCACCGGCTCCGAGCAGGCTGCCAGCGGTCACCCCGAGATTTACCAGAACTTCGATGCCAAGCTCGCCACCTACTTCTCCAAGAAGCCCGCGCTGCTTTGGATTGGTATCGGCAAGACGGACTTCCTCATCCAGTCCAACAACGAGTTCCGCGAGAAACTCAATGCAGCCGGCTATCCTTACAAATATATGGAAACCGACGGCGGTCACATCTGGAAGAACTGGAGAATCTATCTGAGCGAGTTTGTTCCGCTCATCTTCAAATAGAAGACAGTCACAACGCAAAAAAACCGGGCCCTGAGGGGGTCCGGTTTTTTTGCGTTAATCGCTTCCCTACTTGAACAGCAGCTGGGCGAAGGTGTTCAGATACAGACGCCAGTTCTTCCAGACGTGGGCGTCTTCGCTCACGTAGAGGGTGTGAGGCATGCCCAGGTCGGTGAGGTGCTTGTCCAGGATGAGGGAGCCCTGGTAGGCCATGGTGTCTTCCTTACCTACACCAATCCAGTACAGCTTGTAGCCGGCCTTCTTGATGCCCAGGAGATCCTGGTCCAGGTGGTCGCTCTCACGGATACCGCAGCTCAGGGGGCAGATGTAGTTGAACACGCCAGGGAAGAGGATGGTGGCGCTGGTGGTATGACCGCCGCCCATGGACAGACCGGCAATGGCGCGGCCGTCGGCCTTGGCGATGGTACGGTACTCCTTGTCAATGAAAGGAACGATTTCCTTCACCAGGGAGGTTACATAGGCGTTCTGCCACTTGGGATCCTGACGGTCCATGGGTTCGGGAGCGATACCCAGGGTGTTGGCAGCCTTCTGGTTGGGGTTACCGTTGGGCATCACAACAATCATAGGCTTGGCAAGACCCTTCTCGATGAGGTTGTCCAGGATCTGGGCGGCACGGCCCATGGAGCTCCAGGCTTCCTCATCACCGCCACCGCCGTGGAGGAGATAGAGCACGGGATACTTGGCCTTCTTGTTCTCCTCATAGCCATAAGGAGTGTAAACGGTCATACGACGGGCATAACCCAGGCTGGGGCTGTTGTACCAACGGGTGGTCACGGAGCCGTGCTGGTTGGCCTCGTAGTAGTTCTCGGAACGCTCGCCGGGGATGAAGAGCATGTTCAGGTAACGGGAACCGTCACGCTGCACTTTGTCGTTGAGGGGGTCGTTCACGGAAACACCGTCCACGATGAAGTTGTAGGTGTAGATTTCCGGTTCGGGGGCGTCGATGGTGATTTCCCAGATACCGCCGTCACCCTTCTTCATCTCTTCCACGCCGGTCCAGGGGTTGGCCATCCAGTTACCGGACAGCTGTACGCGGGTAGCGTAGTTGGCATTGAGGCGGAAGGTAACCTTACCGTCCTTTACTTCGGGAGAGACGATGCGGGGGCCGCGACCGCCAAAAGCGAAGTTGGTGAGTTCCTGAGCGCCCAGGGAGCTCAGAGCGAGGGCTGCAGCAGCCAGAATTGTTAAGACTTTCTTCATACTGTGTTTGTGTTATTAGGGGATTAGAGTTTCACGTTCTTCTTGAGACGGATATCCTGAGAGGAAGCGCCCACCTGGAGTTTCACCTTTTTGCCGGAGAAAGCCCATTCGTGCTTGTCCACATCCCAAAGTTTGAGGTCATCGGCCGGGATTACAATCTCCACGTCCTTGGTCTCGCCGGCCTTGACGGCCACACGCTCAAAGCCGCGCAGGCGCTTGGCGGCATCGTCGTTCTTGAACTTGGCGTATACCTGCACCACTTCCTCGCCGTCGCGGGAACCGGTGTTCTTGAGCTTGAACTTAACCACGTAGTTGCCGTCCTTCTTCTCCACCTTCATCTTGGAATACTTAAAGGTAGTGTAGCTGAGACCGTAACCGAACGGGAAAATGGGCTTGGCCTTGGCGTACATATAGGTGCGCCCGTTGCGGATGTCGTAATCCAGCATGTTGGGCAGGTCCAGGATGTCGCTTACCCAGGTCTGGGTGGTACGGCCGGCGGGGTTGTAGTCTCCAAAGAGGACATCGGCCAGGGCGTTACCCAGTTCCTGGCTGCAATGGGTAATGTGCACAATGCCGGGAACGTTCTT
>JAEEQI010000162.1 GCA_016285215.1 Bacteroidales bacterium
AGAACCTGGCCGATATCGACCGCTACACCGAAGCCCTCAACAAGGCCTTCGAGAAGATGTACCAGGCCGGCCAGCAGGCCGGACCTCAGGGTCCTTTCCAGGGCGGCCCTCAGGGTCCTCAGCCCGGACCTCAGGACCAGGGTCCCGACGAGCAGTAATTCAAAAAGCGACGCTTGCAGGCGTCGCTTTTTTTGACTATTTTTGTGGCTCAATTTTAACGAGTTTATGGGAAGAATCATCCTTACCGGCGACCGCCCTACCGGCAAACTGCACCTGGGACACTATGTGGGTTCCCTGCGCAACCGCGTCCTGCTGCAGAACGAGGGTAACTTTGACCGGATGTTCGTGTTCATTGCAGACGTCCAGGCCCTCACCGACAACGCAGACAATCCGGAGAAAGTCCGTCAGAATATCATTGAAGTAGCCCTGGATTACCTGTCCTGCGGCCTGGACCCCAACAAGGTCACGCTCTTTATCCAGAGCCAGATCCCCGAACTGCACGAAATGACGCAGTTCTTCTCCAACCTGGTAACGGTGCAGCGCCTCCAGCGCAACCCTACCGTGAAGACGGAGATGGCCCTGCGCGGCTTCAATGCAGAAGGAGAAGATGACAACCGCCGCGGTCTCCCCGTGGGCTTCTTCACCTATCCCATTTCCCAGGCTGCCGATATCTGTTTCTGCAAAGCCACCACCGTTCCCGTGGGAGAAGACCAGGAGCCTATGATTGAGCAGTGCCGCGAGATTGTTCGCAGCTTCAATGGAACATACAAGTGCGACGTGCTGGTGGAGCCTTCCATCCTGCTTCCCAGCAACCTGGCTTGCCGCCGCCTTCCCGGAACCGACGGAAAGGCCAAGATGTCCAAGTCCCTGGGCAACTGCATCTACCTCAGCGATGACCCCAAGGATATGGAGCAGAAGGTGAAAGGTATGTTTACGGACCCCGGTCACCTGAGAGTGGAAGATCCCGGTAAAGTGGAAGGAAATACCGTGTTCACTTATCTGGATGCCTTCTGCGAACCCGACGACTTTGCCAAGTTCTGGCCCGAGTACGCCAACCTGGATGAACTCAAGGACCACTACCGCCGCGGAGGCCTGGGAGATATGAAGTGCAAGAAATTCCTCATCAACGTGCTCAACGACCGCCTGGATCCCATCCGTGCCCGCCGTCACACCTATGAGCAGGACATCCCCGAGGTGTACAACATCCTCAAGAAGGGTTCCGAAGCCGCCCGCGAGGTGGCCGCCCAGACCCTCCACGAGATGAAGGACGCTATGAAGATCAACTACTTTGACGACGCTTCGCTCATTGCCGAGCAGGCCGCCAAATACAGACAGTAAGAAATACGGAACACAAAAAAATCCGGCTCGATCGAGTCGGATTTTTTTATTGGTTGGGGTTTGGCTTACTCAGCCTTGCCGTCGGAACCCAGCACGTTGATGATCTTGTGCATGTAGAGCTTCTTCATCTCGTCGCGGGCGGGACCCAGATACTTACGAGGGTCAAACTCACCGGGCTTGTCGTTGAAGACTTTGCGGATGGCGGCGGTCATGGCCAGACGGGAGTCGGAGTCGATGTTGATCTTGCAAACGGCGCTCTTGGAGGCCTCGCGGAGCTGCTCCTCGGGGATACCCACTGCATCGGGCAGTTTGCCACCGTTGGCGTTGATGATGTCTACATACTCCTGAGGAACGGAGCTGGAGCCGTGGAGAACGATGGGGAAGCCGGGGAGCTTCTTCTCAATCTCGTGGAGCACGTCGAAAGCCAGCGGCGGGGGAACCAGACGACCGGTCTTGGGGTCGCGGGTGCACTGCTCGGGCTTGAACTTGTAAGCACCGTGGCTGGTACCGATGGAGATGGCGAGGGAGTCGCAACCGGTGCGGGTAGCGAAATCGATCACCTCTTCCGGACGGGTGTAGTGAGATTCCTCAGCGGCAACCTCATCTTCCACACCGGCGAGTACGCCGAGTTCGGCCTCTACGGTCACATCATACTGGTGAGCGTAATCAACCACCTTCTTGGTGAGGGCGATGTTCTCCTCGTAAGGGAGGGAGGAGGCGTCAATCATCACGGAGCTGAAGCCCATATCCACGCAGCTCTTGCACAGTTCGAAGCTGTCACCGTGGTCCAGGTGGAGGACAATCTGAGGATGCTCCCAACCGAGCTCCTTGGCATACTCTACAGCACCTTCTGCCATATAACGGAGAAGGGTCTGGTTGGCATAGTTACGGGCACCCTTGGAAACCTGGAGGATCACAGGGCTCTTGGTCTCTGCGCTGGCCTGGATGATGGCCTGGAGCTGCTCCATGTTGTTGAAGTTGAAAGCGGGGATGGCGTAACCGCCGGCAACGGCCTTCTTGAACATCTCACGGGTGTTCACAAGACCCAATTCTTTGTAAGAAACCATAATTATTAAAAATAAATTAACCTTCTTTCTGAACCTTCGGAAAGGTCTGCAAAGTTACGAATTTTTCGTGAATATTAAAATACTTCCGGCAGACCTAAGTCTTTGAAAGTACGGGGAGCGGGAACGCCCGGGAGGGGCTTGCGATCCTTGAGCTGTTCGAGGGCAACCTCCACAGCCTTCTCCAGCTGCTGGTCAATGCCGGCGAACTCCTTGATGGGGTCGTTATCCAGCAGGATGTCGGGATCTACGCCGTGGTTCTCCACAATCCACTGGCCGGTGGCGGCGTCGTAGTTGGTGAAGAAGGGAACGCGTACGTCGGTGCCGTCCACATAGGGCAGGGAACCGCTGATACCCACGATACCACCCCAGGTGCGGGTACCAATGACGGTGCCCAGGTTGTTGGCCTTGAAGCTCCAGGGGAAGAGGTCGCCGTCGGAGGCGGAGTACTTGTTAATCAGGAGCACCTTGGGACCGGTGTGGGTACCCTCGGGCACGGTGCCGGTCATAGTGCTGCCGCGGCTCATAGTCATACGGTATACCTTGCGCTGCAGACGCTCGATAATCATAGGCGAGATGTTTCCGCCGCCATTGGCGCGGTCGTCCACAATGAGGGCTTCCTTGTCCAGCTGGGGATAGTAGTAGCGGGCCCATTCGCTCAGGCCTTCCTGGCTCATATCGGGAAGGTAGATCTAGCCCACGCGGCCGTTAGAGAGCTTCTCTACGGTGCGGATGTTCTTCATCACCCAGGCGTAGTGGTACAGGGGACCTTCGTCGGAGATGGGCTTCACAATGACCTTCTTGCCGTTAACGGTGAGCTCGGTGAGCACATCGGCCTTGCCAATGAGGAGCTTGTAAATGTTGTCAACGTCCTTGAGGGAAACGCCGTCGATGGCGGTGATAACGTCGCCTTCCTTCACGCCCAGGCCGGGTTCGGTGAGCGGGGAACGGAGTTCGGGCCGATAGGTGGCGCCTTCCAGGATCTTATCGATGCGGAAGCCTTCGGCCACCTTGGAGAATTCGGCACCCAGCAGACCCATCTGCACACGCTCGGGCTTGGGATACTCGCCGGGCGTTACGTAGCAGTGACCGCTGGCAACCTCGGAGATCATTTCTCCCAGGATGTAGTTCACGTCCAGGCGGGTCTTGGCGTAGGGGAGGAGAACGTCATATTTGGCCTTGATGGCGTTCCAGTCGCGGCCGTGCATATTCTCCAGATAGTAGCCGTCGCGGAAAGCGCGCCAGACTTCGTCATAGAGCTGGGCCCATTCCTCGGAGAAGTCAATGTTGGCAACGAGGTTGGTCAGATCGGCCTTGTCCTTCAGACCTACTTTAGGGCCGATATTGGCCACGAAGATGTTGCCGCCCTTTCTCCAGAGGGCCTTCTTGGTGCCCGGGATGTGCCACATAGAGGCGTCGGTGCATTCCGTGTCCTCGCCGGTCTTGAAGTCGTATACGCGGGTGCCGCCGCGGCCCAGATACCAGATCTTGCCTTCGTCGGAGTAGTAGCTGCGGCCCTTGAAGGGGAGCTTGATGATGCGCTCGGTGATGCCGTCGGGGTCAATCTTGACACCGGCGGGTGCAGGAGCGGCCGGCTTCTTGGGGGCTTCGGCCTTCTTGCCGGCGGGAGCGGGCTTTTCAGGGGCGGGAGCGGGTTTCTCCGTAGAGACAACGGGGTCCTTGGCAATGAGCGGGGACGGGGTGTCCTTGGCAAGGAGGGCCAGGTACGTGCCGCTCATATCCTGGAAACTGTAGTTCCACTCAATGCGGCTGTACTGGGGATTCATATCGCGGTCGCTGGTGAAGATGAGGTATTTGCCGTCGGCGCTGAAGCGGGGGCTGCCGCTGTTGTACCAGCGCTCGGTTACGGGATACTCCTTGCCACTGGCGAGTTCACGCAGGTAGACAATGTCCATCTCATTGGCGGCGGGGCGGGTATAAGCCAGCCACTTGCTGTCCGGAGAGATGTCCACGCCGCGGAATTCGGCCTCGGGATTCTCCATCACGGTGCGCTTGGCGCCGGAAGCGGGATCCACTTCCACGTAGCGGTTCTTGCGGTCCGTGTAATAGATATGCTTGCTGTCCGGGGCCCAGGTGAGGGTGCGGATGTAAGTGTCGTTGTTCTTGGTGAGCTGGCGGGTGGTGCCGGCCTTTACGTCGTACAGGTACACCTCGGTTTCACCGGTGGCGTCTCCAATCCAGGCAATGGACTTGCCGTCCGGGCTCCATACGGCGCCGCGATCGTTGGAGTTGGAGGAACGGGTGAGGTTGCGGGTGACACCCTTGCCCACGGGCACGTCAAAGACCTCGCCGCGGGCGGTGACCACCATACGGGAGCCGTCGGGGGCGGCGGAGACGGCGGAAGCATCGCGGGAGTCCAGTTCGCGGCGCTCGGCCCTTCCGTAGATGTCGTCGGAGGCCAGCGTCACGGGAATCTTGGTGCTCTGCTTGGTGGCAGGATCCAGCTTGTAAAGCCAGCCGCCGTTTTCAAACACGATGATCTTGCCGT
>JAEEQI010000163.1 GCA_016285215.1 Bacteroidales bacterium
AGCCGGGCGTTGATGGCGGGCGTCTGGCCCTCTCCATAGGCACCCTTGGCCGAAGCCTCCAGGCTTACCCTGGCATCGGTATCCACCTTTTTGAGGAACTCCAGGTTGTCCCTGTATTCGCGAATCACTTCTCCCAGCGGGCAGTCGCGGACAGCGGCCTGCACATCCATCTCCAGAAGACCGTCCCGCTTGACCACACTCCCCTTTCCTTCCAGCTCCAGGGCCGAAAGACGCAACTTGAGGTCATTGAACACCACCTCCGGGGCACCGTCTTCCCGTTTGGGAAAATCGGCATTCACATCCAGGCCAATGGGAACGCGAAGGCGGCCGAAGCTGCCCGTCATCAGGCGGGTGGAAGCTTCTGCGCTGGCCTCAACGTGACGCTTGCCGACCTGCAGGCGCAGGCTCTCCAACCGCACGGCCAGGGTATCCTTGGGCAGCTGGGCAGAAATGAGCATAGAGTCAATGGAGAAATTGGCCTCCGTCTTGTTGAGTTTCTGGAGTTCCACTTTGCCATCCAGGGCCAGGCGCCGCATAGTAAACATAGCGTGCAGCGTATCCACCGGGTTGGTAAAGACCACCATAGGGCGGTCTGTAAGACTCAGGCGGTCTATCCTCACGGGCGGAAGCGATTTCCGGGTGGTATCCTTAGGGGCCGCGTCCGTCTCCGAAGGTTCTCCACCAAGGGGCAGGATATCCCAGTTGGCGGCCGTGGAATCGTAGTAATGGGCAAAGATGCGGGGACGCACCAGCTCCACCTTGTGGATATGGTAGGCGCCTTTGGCCAGTGCCACGTAATTGAGCGAGAGGCTCAGTTCCCGGGCATAGGCCAGGGTATCCGTCCCCTCTTTTCCACAACCTAGCGTGAGGAGGTTCCTTCTTCGGCCCACCTGGGTGTACACGCTGTCATAGCGGGCGTATCGCTCATGGGGGTAGGTGACGGAAAACTCCTTGGCGTCTATATTCAGAAAAGGGAAGCTCTTGATAACGTGGGCCCGGACTTCCCGGAAAGAGACCTCCCCTTCCACAAGGTCCGCCGCCGCACGGTTCACGATGCCCGTGAGCACGGAAGGGCGCAGCAGAATCTGGAGAGTCACCAGGAGCACCACCACCAGGCCCACCAGGCCCAGCAGCACATTCCGTATGACTTTCCAAACCTTCATGGGTGCCTAGAAGGCGTAATCCTTGACGTCAGAGGCACTGATGGGGTTGCCACCCAGGATGAGGAGGCGCTCCACCACATTGCGAAGCTCGCGGATGTTACCGGGCCAGGAACGCTCCTGAAGAAGCTTAAGAGCCTCCGGCGAGAAATCCCGCACGGGCTTTCCGCTCTCTGCGCAGATGTTTTCGCAGAAGTGGGTGATGAGGAGGGGAATATCGTCTTTGCGGTCGTCCAGGGCGGGGACCTTGAGCACAATCACACTCAGGCGGTGATAGAGGTCTTCCCGGAAATTGCCCTTTCCAATCTCTTCCTGCAGGTTTTTGTTGGTGGCTGCAATCACGCGTACGTCCACCGTGATTTCCTTGTCTCCTCCCACGGGGGTGAGTTTCCTCTCCTGCAGCACGCGCAGCACCTTGGCCTGGGCAGCCAGGGACATGTCCCCAATCTCGTCCAGGAAGATAGTACCGCCGTCGGCCTGCTCAAATTTTCCCTTGTGATCCCGGATGGCGGAAGTAAAGGAACCTTTTTTATGGCCGAAGAGTTCGCTGTCTATGAGTTCCGACGGAATGGCGGCGCAGTTGACCTCCACGAACGGCATCATAGAACGGGGCGAGAGCTGATAGATGCTCTGGGCCACCAGTTCCTTACCGGAGCCGTTGGGGCCGGTGATGAGCACGCTGGCCTGCGTGGGGGCCACTTTCTGGATCATATCCTTGAGGTGGGAAACGGGCTCGGAGGCGCCCACCATCTCACGGCCGTAAATCTTTTTCTTGAGGATCTTGGTCTCCTTGACCAGGTTGGCCTTGTCCGTGGCGTTTTTGAGGGTGATGAGAATGCGGTTCAGGTCCAGGGGCTTCTCAATGAAATCGAAGGCGCCCTTCTTGATGCATTCTACGGCGGTGGATATATCGGCGTGGCCGGAAACCATCACTACGGGCGTCTCAATGCCCCCTTCAATTACTTTGGACAGCATTTCGGTACCGTCCATTTCGGGCATTTTTATGTCGCAGAAGATGGCGTCATATTTCTCTTTTTCCGCTTTTTGGAGGCCTTCCAAACCGTTCTCGGCGGTTTCTACCTGATAGCCTTCCATTTCCAGAATTTCCTTAAGGGAATAGCGGATGGCTCTTTCGTCGTCTACAATGAGAATCTTCATACGGTTGAGGTTTATAGTGCAAATATCGCAAAATTATTCTAATTTTGTAGACCTAACCTCATAGAAAGAATGAACAACATTCCAGACATCATCATTGCCGTAGACGGCTACTCCTCCACCGGGAAAAGCACCTTCGCCAAAATGGTTGCCGCTGAGTACGGGTTCCTGTACCTGGACAGCGGAGCTATGTACCGCGGCGTTACCCTCTATGCCCTGGAGGAGGGCATCATAGCAGAAGACGGAACCATAGACGAAGCCCGTCTCAAAAAGGAAATCGATGCCCTGGATCTGCATTTCCGCCGGGGCAACGGCAGCACTCCCCTCTATCTGGGAGACCGTTGCATAGAAACTGAAATCCGCACCCTGAAAGTATCGTCATACGTAAGTCCCGTCAGCGCCATCGCCTTTGTCCGCAACTACGTGGACAACCGCCTGCACGCCTTCTCGGAAGGGGGACGCGTCATAATGGACGGCCGAGACATTGGCACCACCGTCTTCCCCAACGCAGAAGTCAAGATCTTTATGGTGGCCGATGAAAAGGTCCGTGCCCAGCGCCGCTACGACGAAATGGTAGCCAAGGGCCAGACCCCCACCCTGGAAGAGGTGATTACCAACCTCAAGGAAAGGGACTATATGGACTCCCACCGGGAGACCTCTCCCCTGCGCCAGGCCCCCGACGCCTACGTGCTGGACAACACCCATATGACCCTCCACGAAGAACTGGTATGGACCCTGGGCCTGCTGCAAGGCAAGTTCGGTATCCTGGAAAGCCCCGGCCTGTCATGCTAAGCGTAGAAATTGATCCCGGTTCCGGCTTCTGCGGAGGAGTGATCAGGGCCATTACAAAGGCCGAAGACTCCCTGGCGCAGGGCACCCGCCTGTATTCCCTGGGCGCCATCGTACACAACGACGCCGAGCTGGGCCGCCTGCAGACGCAGGGTCTGGTAACGGTAAACAGCCTGGACGAAGTTCCCGAAGGGGGAACCGTCCTCATCCGGGCCCACGGAGAGCCGCCGTCCACGTATGCCGAAGCTTCGGCCCGCCATCTGACGGTCATCGACTGCTCCTGCCCCGTGGTGCTGCAACTGCAGCAGCGCATCCGCGAAGCTTACACGCGCACGCACGCCAAAGGCGTTCACGGCCAGATCATCATCTTCGGGCAGGTGGGTCACGCAGAGGTTCTGGGACTGATGGGACAGGTCAACGGAGATGCCCTGGTGGTGGAAAACCCCCAGATGCTGGAAGAGGCTATGCCTCATCTGGATTTCTCCGAGCCCATAGAAATCTTCTCCCAGACCACCAAGAGTCCCCGGGAGTACAAGGTTATTTGCGATATGCTGCAAGCCCGCAGCGCCCGGCTCACCATCCACAACACCATCTGCGGACAGGTATCGTCCCGCCACGAGAAGTTGGTCCAATTTGCCAAAAGCCACGATATCATCATTTTTGTAACCGGTAAAGAATCCTCCAACGGAAAGATCCTCAGCGCCCTTTGCCACAGTGCCAACCCCCGCACCTACGTGATTGGCCGTCTCAAAGAGATTGACCCGGCCTGGTTTCGGGATGGAGACCGGGTAGGCGTTTGCGGCGCCACTTCTACGCCCAAATGGGCCCTGGAAGCCGTGGCCCACGATATCGAAAAGCTGGATTGCGCTAAGAACTAATTCTTTTTGAGAGAATGCTTGAGGGCCAGGATGCGACGGACGCTTTCGTCAATTCTGGCCTCAGGGATGGTGCCCTCTTCCACGGCGGTCATAATGGCCTCGAAGGCTTCCGGCAGGCTCTGGGGCATTAACAGGATGTCTGCTCCGGCCTCAATGCACTTGACGGCGGCTTCGGCGCTGGTGTAGTGCTGGCTGATGGCGCCCATACCCAGGGCATCCGTGATGATGATGCCGTCATAACCCAGTTCCTTGCGAAGCTTATCCTGAAGAATCAGGGAAGAGAGGGTGGAAGGGAGTTCCGTACCGGTTACTTCGGGGGCGGCAATGTGGGCGGTCATAATCATACGGGCACCGGCCTTGATACCGGCCTTGAAGGTGACCATCTCGCAGGCGGCCATCTGTTTCCAGTTCTTATCGGACTGCACATAGCCGGTATGGGTGTCTCCACGGGTGTCTCCGTGGCCCGGGAAATGCTTGAGGCAGCCCACCACGCCGGCTTCTTCCAGACCCTTCATAAAAGATACCACCATAGGGGCGGCCTGCTTGGGATCGTTGGAGAAGGCGCGGTCTCCGATAACCACATTCTCGGGATTGGTGTTTACGTCTGCTACCGGGGCAAAATCAATGTCAAAGCCAAATTCCTTGAGGTAAGTGCCAATGGCATTTCCGCTTTCCTGAGCCTTGGCGGGGTCTCCCGTGGCGCCAATGGCAGCCATAGAAGCATAACTGGGAACGTTGAAGTTGTCGTTATTGGCAATGCGGGCCACGCGGCCTCCTTCTTCGTCTACGCTCAGGAGAGGTTCTCCGGAGAGGGCGTGCAGGGCGGCGGTAAAGGATTTGAGCTGCTCGGGATTGTCTATATTATGGGCAAAAAGGGTGTAACCTCCCA
>JAEEQI010000013.1 GCA_016285215.1 Bacteroidales bacterium
ACCATATCCAAAAGCGCGGCACGCTTTTCTTCGCCAATGGCTACATAATACTTAGTAGGCTCCATATTGGCCCAGGAGGGGGCCTCCTGTACAGCCGTCAGAAGGGTTGTAATCTCCTCCTGGGAGATAGATTTAGTAGCATCGTAGCTTCTGACGCTTCTACGGGTTGTCAGAACATCGTCAAAACTGGGGCTGGTGGACTTTGGGGCGGGGTTCCCGCAAGAAACGAGTCCCACAAACAGCAAGGCTGTTAAAGCTAAGGAAATCAGGCGTTTCATTTCAAATAGGGATTATTGGATATAGACTATTACAGCTGCGAGGCTACAGCGGAATCCAAATCTTCCGGGGTAACCATAGGCTCAAAACGGGCCACTACACGGCCTTTGCGGTCAATGAGGAATTTGGTGAAATTCCACTTGATATCGGGATTGGAGGCATACTCCGGATCCCTGCGGGAAAGCATCTGGTCCATAAACTGGGCCGTTTCCCCTTCTCCAAAGCCCTCGAAAGGTTTCTGGGAGTAGAGCCACTGGAAGATGGGATGGGCGTTCTCTCCATTGACGTCAATCTTGTCCATCAACGGGAAAGTAACACCGTGGTTCACGCGGCAAAACTCGGCAATTTCTTCGTTGGTACCGGGCTCCTGGTGGCCAAACTGGTCACAGGGGAAACCAATCACAACCAAACCCTGGTCTTTATATTTCTTATACAGGGCCTCCAGGCCATCGTACTGAGGGGTAAAACCGCACTTGGATGCTGTATTGACAATGAGAAGGACCTTGCCCTTATAATCGGAAAAGTTTACCTCTTCACCCTCGTTTGAAAGGGCCGAAAAGTCATAAATACGGGTCTCTTTTGTGGAACAGGCCACGGCGCAGAGGGCCGCCAGAATGGTAAGTATCTTTTTCATAGAGGCAAAAATAAGGAAAAAAATTGTAATTTTGAAGATAGAATAGATGAGATGATAGCTCTTATGAAGCAATATAAATACTTGATACTCATTTTGGTCCAGCTTGTCTGCAGCTGTACGCCCAAGGACATACTGCCTGCAGCGCCGGATTACACCAATCCCATCCTTTGGGTTACGGAAGACCAGGACCCGGAAGGAACCGGGGCCGATATCTTCTATCTGGTATCCACCTGGGAAAAGGACTGGACCAATGAGGAAGGCCATACCATCCACTATGCCGATGTCTGGAATCCCACGCACCGCGAGCGTATGTCCAGGGAAATCAACAGGGCCGCTGCGTATATGGCTCCGGGGAACCGGTTCTATTCCCCCTTCTACAGGCACACCACCATTGAGGCCTACGAATCCAGGAGCGAATCGGTCATCTACCAGCGCACAAGGCCCTCTATGAAAGATGTCTGTGATGCCTTTGACCATTTCATCCGGCAGCGCGAACCCGGTCGGCCCTTCATCATCGTGGGCTTCAGCCAGGGTGCCCAGGCCGTTCTGGAACTGCTCAAACACATGGACGACAGCACCTACCGGCAAATGGCCGCCGCTTACGTGATGGGATACAAAGTGACGGAGGAAGATCTGGCCACTTGCTCCCACATTCGCCCGGCACAAGGGGCCGAAGATGTAGGGGTTACCATCTGCTACAATACCGTAAAGGACGTCAAATACATCATTCCCATCATTTCGGCCAGCTGCGTGGGCATCAATCCCGTCAACTGGGCCATAGATGCCACTCCGGCCATCCTTCACGACACCATTACGGTTACCCTGTCGCCGGAGTACCACGTGGTGGTTGTGAAAGGGTATGAAGGGTCCGAGTATCGTCCTCACGCCAATCTCATCAATGTGGGAGACATCCACAGCTGCGAGCCCTGGCTCTACAGCGAATGCATAAAGGAAAATATGGACCTCCGCACCCGGAAGTGGAGAGAGCAATAATACTATGGCATCGGAACAGTTAAGAGGGCATCTGGCCATTGCGGCGGCCTACTCCATCTTTGGACTCAATGTGGTTTTGTGCAAGGATATCGCCAATTCGGAGGCGGTTTCCCCGTACGTACTGTTTACCTTCCGGGCCATCGGGGCTTCGGCTCTTTTCTGGCTGGTGTCCATTTTCCAGCCGGAGGAGAAGATTGAAAAGGGAGACCTGTGGCGCATTGCCCTGGCTTCGTTCCTAGGGCTGTACCTCACGCAGATGTCTTTCCTGGTGGGCATTACTATGGCAACAGCCATTGATTCGGCCATTCTGGGTACCCTGGGGCCTGTTTTCACTATGATCTTTGCCTATTTCTTTATAGGAGAGCCCATTACCGGAAAGAAAGCCGGAGGCGTTACCGTTGCCCTGGCCGGCGTCATCTTCCTCATCCTGAATTCCGTACACGCCGGAGGAGCTTCGTCCACCACGCCGCTGGGGTTTGTGATGCTGCTCATCAACAGCCTCACCTTCTCTATGTACCTGGGTATCTTTCGGCCCCTTATTTCCAAATACAGCGTGGTCACGTTTATGAAGTGGGCCTTCCTGTTTGCCCTGCTGATGTCCCTGCCGTTCTCGGTCAAAGGGATGTTCACTATGGACTATGGCGCGGTTCCCGTGCTTGTGCGCTGGGAGATTGGCTACCTCATTATCTTTGCCACTTTCATTGCCTATTACCTGATTCCTTACGGTCAGAAGCGTATCCGGCCCACGCTGGTGAGTATGTACAACTACCTCTCCCCCATCATTGCCACCGTGGTGAGCATCTGGACGGGAATTGACCACTTAACCTGGCAGAAAGTCGTAGCGGCTTCGGCCATTGTGGGAGGCGTGATTCTGGTAAGTAAGAGCCGGTCGGCCAAACCGGAGTAATTACTCTATCAAACGGATTTCCTCCCCGGTGGATAGATTGTAAATGGCAATCTGCCCGTTGGCCTGTCCAAAACGGATGGCCGCGTCCAAAGAGTCTACAGGGAAAATACGTACGCTGTCAAAGTAATAGAGGCTGTCGCCTGTATTGAACCATCCTCCCACGTATCCTTCGTGCGACAGAGCGTGGTTAATGACCAACTCAAGGCCGGAATAATCTACGCTGCTTTCTACCTGCTCATAGGCCACCGAAATGCCTTCCGTGGGTTCGGTCCAGGTGGACAATTCCAGCGTAAAGCCTTTCGGGTGGGACTGGCTGAATTCCCAAACTCTATCCACCAGCTCTGTAGTAGGGGTAAGACGGATGGTTCCGCAGGAAAAAGCCAGCAGAACCATAAACAAACAGAAAAAGCGGCGCATCTTTGTTTCCATAGTTTTACAAAGGTACGAATTTGTGCTATATTTGCACCCTATGCGAGTCCTTTTTGTCTGTCACGGCAATATTTGCCGAAGCCCTATGGCCGAGTTCATCCTCAAGGCCCTGGTTAAGGTATACGGGCTGGAAAGCCAGTATTATATAGAGTCGGCCGCCGTCTCTACGGAAGAGATTGGCAATCCCATCTATCCCCCGGCCAAACGCTGCCTGCAGCAGCACGGCATCTGGTTTGATCCCGCCAAACGGGCCCGTCAGATAACAAAGGCCGATTACGACCGCTTTGACCGCATCATCTGTATGGACGCCTCCAACCTGCGGCTCATAGAGCGGATCATCCCCCGGGACCCGGATGGCAAGATTCACCTGATGATGTCCTACACCGGCGTGGGACGGGACGTAGCAGACCCCTGGTATACCGGAGACTTCGAAGAAACTTTCCAAGATTTATTGGAAGCTTGCGAGGCAATGCTCAATTTTGTATCTTTGCCCCAATAACAAGTCAAGATTATGGATAACTACGAGATAATCAATCTGGAAGACTACATCCAGACCGGAGAAGGCGGCACGGCTGTCTCTTATACCCACAAGTCAAAGAACACCCTGGCCAAGCTTTACAACCCCGGCTTTGAGGCAGACCGCGCCCGCGCAGAGTTCTATACCGCCAAGACGGTTTTTGATATGGGCATCCCTACGCCAGAGCCTTACCGCCTGGTAACCGACGGAGAGAGATTCGGGGCCGAATACGAGCTGGTACCCGACAAACGGTCCTTCACCCGCATCATATCCCAGGAGCCGGAACGCCTGCAGGAAATCTCCCTGACCTTTGCCAGCCTGGCCAGGAAGCTTCACTCCACGCCGGCCGATACATCCCGCCTCCGTTCCTACAAGGAAGTCCTCACCCAATTCTATAAAGAAAAGAACCTGGTTCCCGAAGCCTTCAAGCAGCGTGCGCTGGCCTTCCTGGAGAACGTTCCCGACACGCCCAACTGCCTGCACGGAGACCTCCAGATTGGCAATATCATCACGGACGGATACCGAACCCTCTGGATAGACGTGGGAGAGTTCAGCTACGGCACCCCGGAATGGGACCTGTGCATTATGTGGATTATGGGCCAGCGAATGGATGAGAAAAGGGCCGATATGCTCTTCCATCTGAAACCCCAGCAGATAAAGGATCACTGGAATATCTTCCTACCTGCCTATATGGGAAGCAAGGATCCCCAGGAAATAGCCGCCTACACCAAGCGTCTCATTCCTTTCTATGGTGTCAAAGTGCCCTACGTATACGATATGGCCTACCACGGCCCCCTTCCGGAGACCAGTTTCCAGATTATAGAGCAAATGTTGGGAGCCCTTTAAGGCTATTTCATCATCTTTTTGGCCAGTTGGCCCAGGAAGAACCTTTCGCTGACCGAGAGACTCTGAATCATACCCAGCAGGATGATATCCAGACCGGCAAAGCGCTTGCACTCTGCCGTAAATTCGTCCAACTTATCGGGGCCGTTGTAGGCCAGGGCAAAACTGTTCCAGAACTGGATCATCTGCTTGTCCGTGAGGTGGGCAATCTCCTGTACCCGCTTAGTGCGGCTGAAGATATTGCAGAAAAGGTACATATGACCCAGGTCAAACTGAGGGATGCCGTGGGTGGCACGTCCCAGGTCAATCCAGTACGGTTTAGAATCGGCCACAATGAGGTTACCCATCTGGAAGTCTCCGTGCAAGAGCGTCTCAGTGTCCGGCAAGCCCTGAACGAAGGTTATCAGACGTTCCTTGGACTTTTTGCCCAGCATAGTAGTGGTATTGGCCGCTTTGAGCATCACTTCCTTCATAGAGGGAATCCACTCATCTCCGGTGGCCTTGGTGGCGTGCAGCTCCTTGGCCAGGGAAGCCATCCTCTGGGCCCAGCTGTCAAGGGATGCCGGATCATCGGCACAGAGGCGGGAGAGGGATTTCTTACCCTCAATGCTCTGGCATTTGATGCCAAAATTCTCCCCTACCTTTACCATTTCCATCATCTCAGGTGTGGGAACACCCAGCTCAAAAACAGCCCTGGAGGTATTGAACTCCTTGGCCACCGACTCCTCCGAGCCGTCCATTACGTGGGAATTGGTTACTTTCAGAAGAACGCCAGGCTCGGCATTATTGATATAAGTGGCACCGTTGCCGCCTTCCCCTACTTGGGTCCAGTCTTGAATATTAACAGAAGGGTACTCCATAATGTTCTAGTTTTTAATTAAATAACGGGCTCTCAGGAGGGCCAGATCCTCGTCTGTAAGCCCCATAGGGCCTTTCAGATAACCTTCCAGGGAACCATATCTCTCTTCAATGGTATCCAGGGCCTTTACAAAATTCTCCGTATTGCAGCCCATAAAGGCTTTCACTACGCCAATCTCTTCCTCCTTGCCACCCAGGAATTTAACAATGCGGGAATAGCGCGACACATCCTTGGCATATACCTTATTGGTTACGTCAAAGTCTTCCACGATAATCTCTCTGTCTGCGCCCAGGGCCGCCAGAAGAAGGGCCGAAGCAATGCCGGTGCGGTCCTTACCCTGCGTGCAATGGAAGAGGATGGGCTTGTCTCCGCGCTCAACCACCAGGCGAAGGAAAGCGGCCATCTCTTTCTGGGCTTTGGGGTCAAAGAGGATATTGGGATACAGTTGCCGAGCAACCACCTGGGCTTTTTCGTTGAAGGCTGCCAGTAAAATGACTTTCTTGACATTGAACTTCTTCTTGCCCATATACTTCTTCTTCTCCTTTTCGGTAGCAGAAGCACCTACACTGCCGCTGGCATCTATGGGAAGAGCCACATAAGTGGCGCCGGGAACGGCTTTGTCATACTGGCCCGGTTTCTCGTCCAGCTTGCGGAAATCCACCACCGTGGCAACGCCCAGCTTTTCCAGATAGGCCAGGTCTTTGGGGGTAGCGTTGGCCAGATGGGCGGCTCTCAGAAGCTGCCCCTTCTTCACTTGGAGGCCTTCATAACCACCCAGGTCACGGGCATTTACAATTCCCTCTACAGGAAGGAACTGCTGGGCAAGAAGGGTAACGGAAGAAAACAAGGCCATAACAAAAGGGATTGCCTTCATAACTATTGGTTAAACTGTTTTAGCGAAGCCTCTATGCGCCCCCTCAGGAAAGTCCGGAATTCAGGGTTGTCGTGCTTGTGGAGATAATACGTTCTCACTATATCCAGGGCCGAATAGGGCTGCAGCTTGTGATTAAGGGCTTCTACGTCACGGGTTCCGGTATAGGCACGGGCAAAGGCATCCCAGAACTCGAGCATCTGCTCCCGGGTCATATGGGTAAGTTCCTGTACCTGCGGAATCATACTGTCCTCTACCATCATCTTGTACAGATGGGCTATATCCATAAGGTAATAGCCCTGGCCCAGCCAGCCCAGATCAATCCAGAAGAAATCATTCTTGGATACAATCAGGTTACCGGGCTGAAGATCTCCGTGCAGGCAGGTCTTGGTATCCGGCATTTCGTCCACTACCTTTTTAAGCAGAGCCTTCTGCTCTGCATCTACCAGCGGCGAACTCTCCAAGGCCTTTGTAAGAAGGTCCTTGATAGGTTGCACATACTCATTTACCTCAATGGGAGTATTGTGCAGGTTATGGCTGTACTGGGCCATCACACCGGCCAGTTCAGGTATGCGATGGGGCTCTTCGGAGCACATACGGGCCATAGACTTCTTGGCCCCTATCAGTTCACTGAGATAACCGTGGTCTTCCCCGTCCCGCACAATTTCGTATACCTCAGGGACCGGCAGGCCCATATCATAGGCCGTTTTGGCAGCATAGAACTCCTGCTCCACCTTCTCAGCGGCTCCCATCTCCCTTCTTACCAGTTTAAGCATAACGCCCGGATGGTAAGAAGAAACATAGGCCTGTCCGTTGTACCCCTCACCCACCAGGGTCCATTCTTTGAGTTCAATCTGAGGATACTTCTTCATAACATAATGTCTTGATATGCAAATATATCATTTTATTTCAATTATCACAATTTATAAGGATTGCGGGTCCTGGAAAAATTGCGTAGCTTTGCATTGTAGACAAATTACGTTATGAACGGAACGCTGACGGCTTTACTCATCCCCTTCCTGGGCACGGCCCTGGGATCGGCCTTTGTCTTCTTTATGAAAAAGGAGATGCCCGCTTTACTGCAGAAGATTCTCCTGGGGTTTGCCTCCGGCGTTATGGTGGCGGCCTCCGTATGGTCGCTGCTGATACCGGGTATGGAGCTGGGAGGCATTTGGCCTGTCACCGGGGGTCTGCTGGGCGGTTTCGCGTTCCTGCTGCTCATTGACCAGATTACGCCCCACCTGCATCCGGTGGGCGGTCCGGAAGGTCCCAAGAGCAAACTCTCCAAGACCACTATGCTGGCCCTGGCCGTTACCATCCACAACTTCCCGGAAGGAATGGCCGTGGGCGTAGCCATAGCCGGAGCCCTGAGCGGCGGTGCAGGTATGAGCACAGCCGGTGCCCTGGCCCTTTCCCTGGGTATTGCCATCCAGAATGTTCCGGAAGGCGCCATCATCTCTATGCCCCTCCGCGCAGCCGGGAACAGCCGTTTCAAGTCTTTCTGGGTGGGAGCCCTCAGCGGCATCGTAGAGCCCATAGGCGGCGCCCTGGTCATCCTTCTGGCTTCGGCCGTTACGCCTATGATGCCTTTCCTGCTGGCTTTTGCAGCCGGCGCTATGCTTTACGTAGTGGTAGAAGAACTGATCCCTGAGGCCTCTGAGGGAGAGCATTCCAACGTTGCCACCATTGGCTTTGCCATAGGTTTTGCCCTAATGATGGTGCTGGATGTGGTAATGGGTTAACTTTTCGGCATAATTCTTGAGCTATCCCCGGCTCGGAATGAAACAAAAATGGATTTATACGCTGGTGCTGCTTGTGGCCGGAGCCATGGGCCTTCACGCACAGGAATATGTAGACAGGGCCGATACGGTGGTCATCAAGCCGCGGCCGCTGCCTCTTATGGGAGCGCCTTCCCTCCTTCAGCCTTATCAGTTTACCCTGGCACCGGATCCGTTTGAAACCAAGGAGCAAAGGGCTGCCCGCATTAACCAGCAGACCTACGACCGCGTAATGACGTCCGTAAACCAGAATCTCTACTGGTTCAAACCGCCGCACCTGACGCAGCTCCAGATGGCTCTCCTGTTTGTGGGCGGACTTTTCCTCTCAAGCCCCTACAAGTTCCAGCCCGGGACCGTTCCACTTATGAATGCGTCCAATCCGTTTATCTATGCCCGCACGCCGGGAATGGCCCCTTACGAGCACCGTTATTCAACGGACGCCTTTCCGCAGTGCATCCGTACAGACTTTGATTTCAGGACCGGGACCTACCAGCAGGTTATGATCAAATGGGAAGAGGTAGAGAAGAGTATGGCGCGCAGTTATGGCGGGCCCTACAGGAATGACCCCGTTCCCAATATGCACTTCTCTTCAGACCGGTTTGTCCACTAATCGTCTTCTTCCGGCTCCTGGTAAGTGAGGTGAGCGTCCTCAATCTTCTTGCGGTAATACTTCTCCACATCGGACCAGTGATAGTAGGGATAGCAGTTGGTCTGGATGGGAATGGAAGTCTCGTTCTCGTTCATCAGGAACTTCACCAGAATATCTTTGGAGCCCTTCTTGCGGAAGAATACCCACTGGATATTGGCCGCCATAGGAATGAGGCGGAAGATGGAGAACTGCGTGTGCAGGTTTTCCATATCGTCGGTGGCGCCAATGGCTTCCTGGAAGCCCAGGGCAAAGGCAAATGGCAGCACCACGCTGTCGTGGCCAAAACGTAAACGCAGGCCATAACCCTGGGAGGCAATGATGGCATCGGCCTCGTCCAGGAAGTTCTGCAGCAGCGGATAAATGCGGATATAGCTCTTCTTGGAGCCGGGCATCAGGCCTTCCCACAGGCACCAGCTGGCGTTGTAGGCCCGGAAACCGTCAATCATACCCTCCTCTCCAAAGACGTCGTCAAAACGGAGGTTGAGCTCCGGCAGGCAGTACATATCGGCCGCCACGTTGTAGAGGTCGTCGGCAAAGGTGTAGCGGTCAATGAAGGACTTGGCCCGGTCGGGATCCGTGAACATAGCCTCCAGCTGGGGCTTGCCGCTTAACATCTTCCTCTTGAACTTCTTGAGGATGCTGTACAGCTCGTCGTCGCGGGGTTCATCGGGCACGGCAATGGATTTGTTGGCCTTGATGTAATACAAATCCTCCTCGCGGGCTTTCATCTCAATCTGATAGCCCTCATTCAGGGTTTTCAGCTCCTCGCAGAAGAACTCCATGCTGCTGATTACGCGCTTGGATGTAGAAGCATTGGCCTTCACTTCCAGCGGGCGGGTCATCAGGGAAGGATAATTCTCGTACATACGCTTGGCAATGGCCTTGTGCTGCAGGGAACCCAGGCGCGTAAGCTTGCCGGCGCGGTCCTTGGCATCGGTAGCGGCCAGGATAATGCGGTTGCGCACGTCTTTTCCGTACTCCGTGAGAATACCCAGCGAAAGCGCCGTATCCAGTTGGTGACGCAGCCGCTTGTAATGCTTGTCACTGGTCATATAACGGGCACCGTGACGGCCGTAATGGCTAATGTAGAAGGGTTCATAGCCCTTGGGAGCCGGGGTCAGATGACCGCTGGGGTTGGGATAGTTAGCGTAATTACCCGCCGTGAGCTCCATATGGGAAAGGAGTTCCTCACGCGAAGTCTGGGCGCTGGCCGTCCAACCAACCAGTAGCAGGAGTACAAAGAAGAGTCTAGAATATTTCATAGTCTGTGGTTATTTTTTGCTAAGTCATAGCAAAGATAATCACAGACTATGGGAAAAGCAAGCAGAATCCTTCCTACTTGAGCAGCAGATGCCCGGAAAAGGACGTGGGGTAGTCGCCAAAGTTAAGAGAGAAATCAAGTTTTCCCTCCTTGACCACTCCCGTCAGGTTGGTAACCTTGTAACGCGGGAATTCACCACCCATAGCCAACGGAATCACATTATCGCAGCTCAGAAGGATTTCCGTGGGAGTGCTCTTAAGTTCCACACCGGGGATGGTCACATCAATCTTCACCGGCATCTTGGGAACAAATTTGATCTGGTAGATGGTGATGTCAGCCGTCTTACCGTCCTCGGAAGGAGTGAAATTTACTTCAATGTTCTCATTGTCGAAAGGCTCACCCTGGTACAGTACGGTGACTGTTCCTTTGTAATCGGCGGTTTGGGGGACAACGACTTCCGGTTCTTTCTTGTTGCAGGCCAGCAGGGCCAGGGCCGTCAGGGCCAGAAATAATTTGTTCGTTTTCATTTTAACTAATAATTTATGCTAATACCTAATAAAATGTTGCAAGGTCTTTCCAGGGAGAAGAACTCTCTTCCCACGGATTTGAAATAAAAGTTCCGGCCTGTACGTCCCGTCAGGTTCTCTCCTCTCAGCCAGATTTCCCATTTGGATAAAGATAGCGCTATGCGGGCTTCTGGTCTGATATGGACCGGCTCCTGCAGAAGACCGGTTTCGTCCCAGCAGAGAGGACCGTAGGCACGGACAGAGGCACTGAGATTCAGGCTAACAGTAGTAAAAGAGTGTCGCCAGGCCGCGCTGGCAAAGGCCGTATGGGCCGGAACATAAGGGATTCGGTTGCCGGAATAGTCGTGGTTGCCGTCGTTGTAAGATACAAAGCGGGCATCGCACCAGGCATAGGAAGCGTGGAAGTGGAAGTCTCCGGGCCTCCAGTCCAGTTCGGCCTCGGCGCCCAGGCTCCGGCTGGCACCGGCGTTGGTCATCATTCTTCCGGTCGATTTTCCGGGAGGGAAAACCGTGAGCTGCTGATTGCGCACATCCATATAGTAGAGGGTGGCTTCGGCCCTGAAATTCTCCTTTACCAGACGCACGCCCGTTTCAAAATTCCAGGCCGACTCGGGCTTGTAACGGGTATTTTCTGCGCCAACGGAAGCGGGGAGGTTATCCAGGTACACGCCAAGATCTTTCATCAGCGCGGTCATCGTCTGGCTTTGGAGAATGTCGGAGAAAATTTGGGTATTGAAGCCGCCGGCCCTGTATCCCTTCGAAACGCTTCCAAAGAGGGACACGTCGCCGGAGGCTTCAAAGAGGGCCGAAAATTTGGGCAGCACCTGCAGACCCGAAGAATGCGTCAGGGTGCCGCGGTAAGGGACCTGGAAGGCTTTATCGGCCTTCATAGTGGGGACAAAACGGTAATGGAGATGGGCCAGGCAGTCGTAATCCATCACTCCCCCCTCGTAATCCAGCCGGAGACCGGCTGTGAGGCGCCAGCGCCCTAGCGGAAACACCGATTCGTGAAAGAGGGCGGCGCAGTAAGTGTGAATACCAAAATCGGAGGCAATCAGGAGGTTGTCGTCGGGGATGCTCAAATAGCCTATCTCCTCCGGGATATTCCGGTTGGCATTGTCCAGAATCAAGGTTTCTATGCCGGTACGGCCAAACGTAACGGGAGCGTGCATCCGGTTAAACCGGTAGAAAGTGAACACGCCAGTAGAAGGCTCCCAGTGCTCTTTCCGGCTTCTGAGAATCACCTCCGCCGTGCCGGTAGCGCTGTTCTGGGCCTGCTGCAGGGTAAAGATGTTCTCCGGAGTATAATCCTGGTCCATTCGCATATCGTCCGACAGGAACTGCAGGGAACCTGTTCCATCCAGCGTGAAGGAATCCCCGGCGTAGTGGAAACCCACCCCGTCAATGACGGAAAGCCTGCGGTAACTGCCCTCTCCGTTGTAGGACACAGGATGAAGGATCCCGTCTTCGTACAAGCCATACGCAAAACCTCCTTCCTTGGACAGCGTCGCAAACAGACTGTTGGACCAGCGGATCTTGCCCGAAGGTTCCTGCTCCCACTTCCAGCGGAGAGAAAGGCCGTTGTAGGGATCACAGAGTTTGTCTTTGTATTCATTCCGCACCCAGCCGGCGTTGTGCTTGAAGCCGGCCGTGAGTACGTGCCTGCCAAAGGAAGCCGTAACGCCGGCCCGGAGGGTTCTGGCCAGGCCTGCCTCCGCATAAGCATTCAGATGCCTTTCTCCATCGGGCGAGGCCGACTGAAGAACCAGCGTGCCGCTCATTGAATTTCGGCCATACAGCGTACCCTGAGGGCCTCTCATAAGGGCGGCAAAGCGAATGCCGGTCCAGTCAAAGTCGTAGGCGTTCTTGTCCATAATGGGAATCCCGTCCACATAAAGGCCCATAGAGGGATTCTCCATACGGGAGCCCATACCTCTCAGGTAAATGGTAGAAGTAAGGGAAGCACCATACTCCGGAATAAGCAGACTGGGCACCAGGGCCGAAAGTCTCCCCTGCGACACAACACCCTCCGTCTTGAGCTCGGCGGGCAGAAGGACGCTCACGGGAGCAGCCAGCTTCTCCAGGGGTACACTCTCCTTGAATGCCTTGGCAAACGCCGGAGGTAAAGTATCCGTGGGCGAAGCAAACGCAATGTATATGGACAAGACGGCTGTAAGCACGGTCTATTTCCCTTTTCGTTTGGACTCGTAATAGTTGTGACGGGCCGGATTCTCGGGGAACCAGCCTTTGAGCACGCGCTCCTCCTGCTTGAAGACCTCGTGGATGCTCCAGAAACTGGAGAAGGCCACAGCGCCGGTAATGGTGGAGCCAATGAAAGAAGGGATAAACAGCGAAGCGACCGTACAAATGAGTCCCATAACCAGGAAAACCCACCAGACTTTTCTTCCCCAGCGGTATTCCCACTTGATTACCAGCGGGTGAAAGATGCCAATGCAGGCAAATACGGCTGCACCTATAACAATTCCATTCCAGTTCATATCTCTGCTCTTAATTTCGGGGAGCAAAGATATAAACTAAACCAGGAATTCTTTAGAAGAAAAAGGACTCCGATTAGGATTTTTCCGTACTCTGTGAAGTATATTTCTTACCAGGGAAGAAACGGGACACCAATTGGCAGTACCGGGCGTATTCCGGATACTTGGAGGCGCTGATTTCTTCTGCAAAGGCGCTGCTGCCCAGGAAAAGGACAATGAGCAGCAAAGCTCCAATGATACTCCAGTTAAAGAGGCTCATACCGCCACCGATGGTAAACAGGTAAAAGGCGAACCAAGTCCCCTGCTCGGCAAAGTAATTGGGGTGGCGGCTCACGTTCCAGAGGCCTACCGTATTGAATCCTTTGTTATAAGGAGCCGGCAGCTCTTCCAGCTTCTTGCCCTCTTTGATCATCTTCCACTTGGTGGTCTGGAAAGCCCACTGCTGCTCATCGGCAATGGTCTCATAGACAATAAAGCCCAACATAAGGGCCGAAACCAGGCCATCCACCAGGCCGAAAGGCTTGTCAACGCTCATAAGCACCAGGGCCGGGAAGGTGGTCATAAGAACCAGGGCATTCTGATAAATGCTTATGAAGAAAAGGTTAAAGATCATCCACTTCCAGTGGGGCTGGAACTCTTTCTTGGCGCGCAGGACGGCCCAGCGGTAATCTTCCTCCCCTTCCCAGAACTTGAGGCGGTAGGCCCCCTTCCGGGCAAAGTTAAAGGTGAGGCGGAGTCCCCAGAGCGTGGCCAGCACGGCCATTACCACCAGACGGGTCTGCAGCCCGCCGCGGAAAGCGATTACCCAGGTATAAGCAATGGGAAGAAGGCTCCAGAGCTTGTCCATCTGGCTGTTGTTGCCGGTGAGCTCACCCACCACAAAGCAGAAGACGGCACTGCCGCACATAATCATACCCAGAACCTTCAGCGTCTCCATCTGGGAAGCGTCCAGAGCAGGACCCACAAATATATATAAGAGGGGGCAGGCAATGATAGAAAGGGCTATCAGGGAGCCCACAAGTTTGATATTCATTACAGACTGGCTTTTAAGATTTCAGTAATATCGGCCTCGAGAAGCGGCACATAGGCATTCTCCAGACCCTCATTAACGGCAACGTGGTGAGCCATCTCTCCAATGCGGCTCTCATCAATGCCCAGCTCTTTCAGATGCATAGGGATGCCCAGGGACTCAAAGAAGGCGTAGGTGGCTTCAATGGCCTTATTAGCAATCTCCCAACCATCCAATGTAGGATCTATACCAAAGACGTTGACACCGTATTTGATAAAGCGGGGCAGCGTGCGCTCGCTAAGGATATGCTTCATCCAGCGAGGGGTCAGGATGGCCAGGCCCCAGCCGTGGGTAATGTCATAATAGCCGCTGAGAGCGTGCTCAATGCCGTGCATAGGCCAGCCCGATGCACTGTTACCCAGCGACATAATGTTGTTGCACGCCAGGGTGCACACAAACATCATCTCGGCACGGGACGTATAGTCTTCCGGATTCTCCAGGCAGGCCTTTCCATTGACCATCAGGCTCTTGATGCCGGCCTCGCAGAAGCCGTCGTTCATAAGGGTGGAATCCTCGCAGAAATACTGCTCCAGAATGTGGTTGATGGCATCGGCAATACCGGCCGCCGTCTGTCCATTGCTTACGGAGAATGTGTAGACAGGATCCAGGAATGAGACCTTGGGAAACACCAGAGGACTGGCATAGCAGAGCTTGTCGTTGGTCTCAGTGCGGGAAATAACGCCTCCGCAGTCGTATTCACTCCCGGTAGCCGCCAGGGTAAGGATATCCACAATGGGAAGGGCTGCCTTGGTGGGAACCTTTCCGGTAATGAGATCCCAGGGCTCGCCGTCATAGCAGGCGCAGCCCGCAATGGCCTTGGAGCAGTCCAGAACGGAACCGCCGCCAACGGACAGGATAACCTCTATCTTGTGCTCCTTGCACAGACGGGTTCCTTCCAGTACACTGGGATTATACTTGGGATTGGGCTGGATGCCGGGCAGTTCCACTACCTCAAAGCCTTTGAGCAGATCCAGGACCTTCTGGTACAAACCAATCTTCTTTATACTGCCTCCTCCGTAGGTGAGTAGGACTTTTTTACCAAAGGGAGCCAGCACCTGGGGCAGCTGCTCCACGACGCCTTTTCCAAAAAGCAGGCGGGTTGGAGTACAATAGTCAAAGTTTTGCATACTGCGAAGTTAGCACTTTTTTGGAAAAATTCTTATCTTTATACCCGTTAATAACCTGCGTATGAAAAAATCCCCGTTCCTCGTGGTTCTGCTGGCCCTTGCCATCACCATTTCCTGTTCGGCCGGAGACGGCTGGATAACCGTAAAAGGCAACAAGTTCATAGATCCTCAGGGCAAGGAAATTGTCTTCCGGGGCCTGTGCTTTTCAGATCCCGTCAAACTGGTCAACGAAGGCCAGTGGAAAGAGGAATACTTTGCCGAGGCTGCGGCCTGGGGTTCCAATATCGTACGCTTTGCCGTGCATCCGTCCAATATCAACGCCTTGGGCTGGGACCGCACCTTCGAGGTTATGGACCAGGGCATTGAATGGGCCAAAAAGTACGGCCTGTATGTTATTATGGACTGGCATTCCATTGGAAACTTAAAGGAAGAACTGTTCACAGCTCCCTACTACAACACAACCAAGGCCGAAACATTCAAGTTTTGGCGAACCGTGGCTCAGCACTACAAGAACGAGCCCACGGTAGCCCTCTACGAGATTTTCAACGAACCCACGGTTACAGCTCCGGGCGTAGGAGACTGCTCGTGGACCGAGTGGAAAGAGCTGCAGGAACAGATTATTGACACCGTTCGCACCTATAACCCCAAGGCAGTCTGCCTGTGCGCCGGATTCGACTGGGCCTACGACTTGACGCCGGTGGCCCAGGAGCCCGTCAATCGGCCCAATATTGCCTACGTATGCCATCCCTATCCTATGAAAAGTCCCGAGCCCTGGGAGCCCAACTGGGACAAGTACTTTGGATATGTAGCCAGCACCTACCCCGTCATCTGCACGGAGATTGGTTTTTGCCTGGAGAACGAGCTGGGAGCCCATATCCCGGTCATTTCCACCGAGGCCTATGGAGAACACATTACCCAGTACCTGGACAGCAAGGGTATCTCCTACACCGTCTGGTGCTTTGACACCCGCTGGGCACCTATGTTAATCAGTGACTGGGATTACACGCCCACTACGCAGGGACGCTTTTTCAAGGCTACCCTACAGGGCCACCGAAAGTCCGAATAAACCAGTTGCGGAGTTTCCGGAAGGCCTTCCACTTCTGGACTTCCTCCAGGGTCATCTCCTCACAGTTCTCCCATAGTTCCTTGAGATAAAGGGCGGCCGCATCGCGGGTAACATCTCTGTTATAAACCAACGTAACCACCTCATAATTAAGGAAGAAACTCAGGTTATCCATATTGGAAGACCCTATGATTAACAGGTAGTCATCGGACATGAACTGCTTGGCATGAAGAACCTCTCCCTGCCATTCGTAAATACGGACACCGGCTTCCAGCAGCTCCTTATACAGGGATTCACCCATCCCCTTCTCGAGACTCACATCATTGTTGGCAGGAGCAATCCACCGGACATCCACTCCCCGGGCGGCGGCGTCTTTGAGCGCCTGCAGGGTAGACGCCGGCGGCGGAGTATAAGGATTATAAAACCAGAAATACTTCTTGGCGTGCTGGATAGTCCATTCAAAGCAGTTGCGGAGGGGAAGGACCTTGTCAGTGGGAGAATCGGGCACCACCTGCACCGCGACATCCGAATACTGCTTCATTTCGGGGAGGTTGTCCAGGCGCGCTGCCTTGTCAAGGTCTTGGGCAACATGAGCGGGCCCCCAGTCCGGGGCAACCCTCTGCTGGTTTTCCTCATAAACGGAGGTGATGTCCTGCACCACGGGTCCGGTAATGCGGATATCGGCATCCCTCCACTGAAGGAAGTACTCATCCTGGATGTTCCTTCCGCCCAGATAGGCTGTCTGGCCGTCCAGAATAAGAATCTTTCTGTGATCCCGGTGGAATCCATTGGAGAGCCAAACGTAGTCAATCAGCATCTGGGGTTTATGGAAATACTGCAGCTTAACGCCGCTGGACCCCATCATGACCAATTTCTCGCGGTCTTTCCGGGTGTTGGCACCTTTATCAAGGACCACGCGCACATCCACCCCTTCCCGGGCTTTCTCTTCAAGGGTACGGACAACTATGCTCCCGAGAGAATCGGCGCAGAAGCGATAATGGTCAATGTAGATGGACTCCGACGCATAGTCCAGATCTTCCATCAGTTGTTCCCACTTTTTCCTCCCTTCCGGGAACAGGGTTACCGTATTGCCTTCCTGAGGAACAAAGCCGGTATCTTTCTCCATCAGGGCCGCCAGTTCCTGATAAGCCGGTGCTACGCCCGGATAGGCCGTGGAATCCACCACCTCGGGAATGTAAGACTTATACATGGGCGCCCGGTAGCCGCAGGCTGTCAGAGCCATTGCAGCAAGGGACAGAAAAAGGACTCGTTTCATAGTTGTCATTTAAGTTGGACGGGGGCCGACAGCTCTTCAATCAGCTGGAGTTCCCGGGCCGAAAATTCCGTATTCTTGATTGACTGAAGGTTGTCCTCTATCTGCGCCACGGAGCTGGCTCCAATGATGACGGAGGTTACTCGTTTGTCGTTAATTAGCCACGAGAGAGCCATCTGAGCCAGGCTCTGGCCTCTCTGGGCCGCCAGGTCATTGAGGCCGTGGAGGGCCTTCAGGAGCGTGGGCGTAAGCATCTCCTCCTTGAGGAAGACGCCCTTGGCCATACGGGAATCGGCGGGTACTCCGTTCAGATAGCGGCCCGTCAGAAGGCCCTGCTGGAGCGGAGAGAAAGAGATGAAGCCGGTGCCGGTCTTCTCACACAGATCTATGAGGCCGGTGCACTGCGGAGCGCGGTCAATGATATTGTAGCGATCCTGGTACAGCAGGCAGGGCACATCCCTTTCGGCCAGATACTTATAAGCCTTGCGGGCTTCCTCTGTGGGATAGCGGGACAGGCCCACATAGAGCGCCTTACCCTGTTTGACAATGTCCACAAGGGCCTGCATAGTCTCTTCCAGCGGGGTTTCGGGGTCCCAGCGGTGAGAATAAAACACGTCCACATAGTCCAGTTTCATCCGCTTGAGGCTCTGATCCAGGCTGGCCATAAGGTACTTGCGGGAGCCCCAGTTGCCATAGGGCCCGGGCCACATATCCCAGCCCGCCTTGGTGCTGATTAGCATCTCGTCCCGGTAAGGGCGGAAGGAGCACTCCATCAGCCGGCCAAAATTCTCCTCTGCCGTGCCATACTCCGGTCCGTAGTTATTGGCCAGATCAAAGTGGCAGATTCCCTTGTCAAAGGCATAATGAGCCATTGCTTTCACGTCCTGGAAGGGCTTGTGGGACCCAAAGTTGTGCCAGAGGCCCAGGGCCAGAACCGGAATGCGGACGCCTGAACGGCCGCTTCTGCGGTACTCCATATTATCGTAACGCTTGGGGCAGGGGGAATAGACGGGTTCAATCATAACTATGTAGTTTTGGGCTAGTTGTAATACAAATATAGAAAAAGAGAATGAATAATTGCAAGAGAGCACTTGCTTTTTGCAAGAATTCGGAGTAACTTCGTACTTGTTATGAGAGAACCGAGATTTTACAATGAAATCGAGCGCCCGGAGTTCACCCCCGAGCAAATTACGGAGCTGAAACCGGACGAGGTATTTGTCTTTGGCAGCAACCTGGAGGGTATGCACGGTGGCGGAGCCGCCTATGTGGCCTTCCGCCAGTTTGGTGCCGTGATGGGCTGCGGAGTGGGACTGCGCGGTCAAAGCTACGCCATCCCCACTATGCAGGGCGGTGTAGAAACCATCAAGCCCTACGTAGACGATTTCATTGCCTTTGCCACGGAACACCCGGAACTCTTCTTCTATGTCACGCGCATCGGCTGCGGCATTGCCGGTTTCAGGGAAAAAGAAATCGCCCCCCTGTTTGAGGGAGCGAAATCCTTAGAAAACGTATGCCTGCCGGAGGGCTTTGCCAAGCTCCTCAAATAGCTTTTTTACTTACTGGCAATACACTCAATTTCCACCAAGGCGCCCTTGGGAAGGGTCTTCACGGCCACAGCGCTGCGGGCCGGGAAAGGAGAAGCGAAGAACTGGGCATACACCTCGTTCATAGCGGCAAAGTCTCCCATATCGGCCAGAAATACCGTGGTCTTAACAACATTACCCAGCGAGAGGCCGGCTTCGGCCAGGATGGCCTGTGCATTCAGGATGGACTGACGGGTCTGTTCCTTGACGCCGCCTTCCGGGAAAGCGCCCGTAGCGGGATCAATGGGAAGCTGACCGGAAAGGAAAACAAGACCGGCACCGCTGTCAATAGCCTGGCTGTAAGGGCCAATGGCGGCCGGAGCTTTCTGCGTGCTAATGGGTTTCATATAAGTTATCAGTTAAAAGTTTAAAGCAGGAAGAATAGGGCTACACCCGTCATACTCACCACCACGCCCAGAATTTCACGGGCCGAAATGCGCTGATGGAAGATAAAGGCGTAAGGGATAAGGATAAACACCGGCGTAAGGGCCATCAAGGTAGAGGCAATGCCGGCCGAAGTATAATGCACGGCCATCAGAGACAGGGAAACGCCCAGCACCGGGCCGAAAAGGGTCACAATAAGCGCATAGCTCATACCCCTGCGGTCGTGGAAGGCGGCCTTGAGCTGCGAGGTCTGCCGCTGAAGGGTCATTAGAAGAAGGAAGCCCAGGCTGCCCACGATGGCCCTAATCATAGTAGAGGCAAAGGGCAGCAGCGTTCCCATAGCGGCCGGTGCATCGGCCGGAACCAGCGTGGCATAATGCTCCATACCCACCTTGGACAGTACCAGGCCCACACCTTGTCCCAAACCGGCTCCCAGGCCCAGCAGAACGCCCTTGAGCGGTAGGGTCAGGCGCACGTGATGTCCCTCTCCCCTGCTTAGGATAGAGATGGCAATACCGCAGAGCGTCACGCCCATCGCAAACATAGACTTCCAGGTAAGGGTTTCTCCCAGGATAATCCAGCCGGCAATGGCCGCCATAGGCGGAGCCAGGGTCATAAAGAGCTGGCCAAAACGGGCACCGATGGAGAGGTAGCAGTTAAACAGGCACCAGTCTCCAAACACGTAACCCACCACGGCCGAAGCCGCCAGCCAGGCCCAGGCCTTACCATCGGCATAAACAGGATAGGGATGGCCCAGGCCAATCCAGAGGATCACGGCCAGAAACACAGAAGCGAGCACCAGACGGATCACGTTGGTGGTCATAGAGCCCAGGCGATGGCTGGCTCTGTCTGCAAACAAAGCCGTTACGGTCCACGACAGGGCCACTATCAGCGATATAATTTCTCCTAAGTGAGGCATTTGACCTGCAAAGATACTATTACTTTTATATTATCTATGGAGAAAAGTAGTTTTTTTAATAACTTTGCGCCATGAATACAATTTGGATAGTACTCCCTATTCTTACCGTCTTGATGTTTGACCTGGGCTTGACGCTCAAACTCAAGGATTTCTATATGGTAGTCACCCGCCCCAAGGCCTTTTTCGTGGCCCTTACGGGACAGATTATCCTGCTTCCTCTCATAGCACTGGGACTGGGTTATGTGTTTAACCTGACGCCGGTCTTTTTCATCGGCCTTATGCTCATTGCGTGCTCTCCGGGCGGCAGCTCTTCCAATATCTTTTCCAAGCTGGCCGGCGGAGACGTAGCCCTTTCCGTCACCCTCACGGCTATGAGCAGCCTCATTACGCTCATTACCCTCCCCATCTTTATGGGCTGGGTCACCGCCGCTTCGGGCGCCCAGGTGGGCATTACCCTTCCGGTGGGCAACCTCCTCAAGCAGAATCTCCTGCTGATGCTGCTTCCCGTAGTCATCGGCCTTGTTATCAATTATTTCTGGGGCAACGCCGCCAAGGCCATCGATAAAGTGCTGTCCAAGGCCGCTTTCCCGGCCCTGATGCTGCTGGTAACCGTATTCTTTGCCCAGCATTACCGCACCATCTTTGCCAATCTGGGCCGCGTGGGCCTCTGCGTCACCGCCCTCATCCTGCTGGCCATTGGCTGCGCTTCCGGACTGTCCCGCCTCTTCCACATCACCGGCCGCGAGCGCCGCACCGTGAACATTGAGGTGGGTATGCAGAACGCCGCCCAGGCCATTGCACTGGCCACCAGCCCCTTCGTATTTGCCAATCAGGAGATGGCCATTCCCGCCATCCTCTACTCCCTAATGATGAACGTAGTGCTGCTCACCTATGTAGCCGTGGTCAAAAACAAGAAATGAACGCAAACAAACGAACGCTCATAGCACTCATCCCCCTGGGAGTGCTCATCTTCCTCCTGGCTCTGGACATTTACATCTTCGGGGCCAATTCCATCCTGGGTGCTTCTCAGGTAGCTCTGCTTGTTTCGGCCGGCGTAAGCATTGCGCTGTCCATCTGGCTGTACAAAACGCCCTGGAAGGCCTTTGAAGAGGCCATCAAGGGCAACATCGGAGAGGTTTCCAACGCCATCCTCATCCTCTTCCTCATTGGCGCCATTTCCGGCACCTGGACTATGAGCGGCGTGGTTCCCGCCTTCATTTATTACGGCGTGCAGATTATCCATCCCAAGGTATTCCTGTTCACCGCCTGCGTGCTGTGCGCCCTGGTTTCCCTAATGACGGGTTCCTCCTGGACCACCATAGCCACGGTAGGCGTGGCCCTTCTGGGCATAGGAAAGGCCGAAGGCTTCTCCGACGCAATGACCGCCGGCGCCATCATCTCCGGCGCCTACTTCGGAGACAAGATCTCTCCCCTGTCGGATACCACCGTGCTGGCTTCTTCCATCAACCGGGTAGAACTCTTTACGCACATCCGCTATATGATGTTCACCACGGTGCCGTCCATCACCATCACGCTCATTGTGTTTGCGGTGCTGGGCTTCACCCACGGCGGTCCTGCCGGTGGTGAGATGGATGTTTACTCTACCCTCCTGGCCAATAAGTTCCATATCACGCCCTGGCTTATGCTGGTGCCCGCTTTTACGGCCTATCTCATTTGGAAGAGAAGACCGGCCATTATGGTATTGGCTCTCTCCTCCCTGGCCGCCGCTGCCGCCGCCATCATCCTTCAGCCGGACATTGTCAAAGGCATTGGTTCGGCCGTAACGGAAGGCACCAAGGCCAAGATCTACTTTGCAGGCGTGGTGGAAATGATTTACAATTCAGTTTCACTGGAAACGGGCAATCCCGACGTGAACCAGCTGGTCTCCAGCCGAGGTATGCTGGGTATGCTCAACACGGTCTATCTCATCCTCTGCGCTATGTGCTTCGGCGCCAGTCTCAAGGCCAGCGGAATGATCCAGGACCTTTCCCGCCTTCTGGTGCCCTTTGCCAAGGGCCGAACGGGCCTGGTAGCCTCCACGGTCTTCACGGGAGCCAGCCTGAACGGAATTGTTTCGGACCAGTATCTGTCCATCATCCTTACCTCCAACCTGTACCGGGACACCTTTGAGAAACAAGGCTATGAGAACCGGCTTCTGAGCCGCAGCGTGGAAGATTCGGCCACGGTCACCTCTCCCCTTTTCCCCTGGTCCAGCTGCGGTATGACCCAGGCAACCATCCTGTCCGTACCCACCCTTGTGTACGCACCCTTCTGCCTGTTCAACATCCTCTCGCCACTGATGTCTATCCTCGTGGCTATGATTGGCTGGAAGATTTACAAGCACGAAAAGCCTGCGGAGTAAGGCCCGTTTCGCGTTTGAAGAATTTCGTAAACGAGGCGTGGTCCGGGAAGTTCAGCTCCCGGGCCACTTCTTGTGTCTGGAGTTCCCTGGACAGAAGAAGGTCCTTCGCCTCCCTTATAACCTCAGCATTGACCCAAGCCATCACCGTCTGCCCGCTGGTCTTCTTGATCAGGGCACACAGATAATGCGGCGTAAGTTGCAGCCGCCTGGCATAAAACCCAATGTTCCGCTCCTGCAGGGCGTGCTTCTGCACCAGCCTTCGGAACCTCGCCAGCGTCCTCTGCGCCTTGTTGGCCCCCTCCGGCACCCGGTCCTTCCACACCTGCTCCATCCGCCTCATCTCCGCGGCCATCTCCTGCGCCATCTGGGCCAACTCCTCCCACGCCTGCCTTTCGGCCCTAGTGGAAGGCCCCTGCCACTCCATCACCTTCCCCTCATCTTCCATTTGCGCCAAAACCAGCCTCAGATCCCGGAAAGTCATTACAATTTGACCCTCCGAAATGGGAAATATGCCCTTTTTCGCCTTCATTTCCCGCAAATCTACAATAAATCGTACAAATTGACAAGAAAATTCAACAATAATCATATAATTATATCTAATAATCATAATAATTAACAATAATTTGATTTGAGATTGATGTATATTGAGAATTCGATGATAAGGACCGGCGGGGAGAAGAGACAGGGCTCCGGGGACTACAAAGTTCCGGCGCTCCTGGCGCTATAATCCTCCGGAACTTCGTAATGCCCCCGGAA
>JAEEQI010000164.1 GCA_016285215.1 Bacteroidales bacterium
CACCGGCCGCTGGGCCAGTGCTTCGGCGAGTTCCTGCTTAAGCTTATCAAGACCCGCCTGAGTCATCATCTCGATGGGCATGGATATAAATAGTTTTTAGTTTTGTCAAAAAAACAGCCGACGACCGGTGAAGGCCGTCGAGCTTTATTTCCCTACAAAGATAGGAATTATTTTTTGATTTTCAACCCTTGCTCGTAATCCTTGAGGGCATCCAGGGCCTTGGGACAGAGCAGCAGGATGGAAATGACCGTCACCCAGGCCATCAGGCCCACGCCAATGTCTCCCAGCATCCACACGAGGTCGGCCTCTTTTACCGCGCCAAAGATGATGGCCGATATGAGCACCACCTGCAGGACGCGGATGCACAGCCTCTCGCCAACCGTCCTGCGGTCCCGGAACAGGAACATAATGCTGGACTCGGCGTAGAAATAATAGGCCATAATGGTGCTGAAGGTAAAGAACACCATAGCAACAGAAACGAACCCGCTGCCAAAACCTTTGAATACCGTATCCACGGCGCTCTGCGTGAAGCCGGCGTAGTTGTTGCCCAGTTCGGGGGCGTTCTCCACCAGCAGGCCGCCCTGGCCGTCCAGGATATTATAAGTACCGGAGGTAAGAATCATCAGGGCCGTAGCGGTACACACCAGCAGGGTATCCACATACACGGAGAAAGCCTGCGCCAGGCCCTGCTGGGCCGGATGGGGTACATCGGCCGCCGCCGAAGCAATGGCACCGGTTCCCTGCCCCGCCTCGTTGGAGAAAATACCCCGCTTCACGCCCATAGCAATGGTACTGCCAATGATACCGCCGCACACAGGATTAAGGCCGAAAGCGCTGCGGAAGATAAGGCCGAAGACCGCCGGCACATCCTGAATATGCGACCCTACCACCACCAGAGCCATAATTATGTAGCCCAGCGCCATCAGGGGTGTTACCAGCGATGCCACGCGAGCCACGCGCTGCACGCCGCCAATAATCACTATCGCCATAAGAACGGCCATTCCAATGCCCGTAGCAAGCGGCGGAACGGGAAAAGCATTCTTAAGAGAGGCCGAAGCTCCGTTGGCCTGTACGGTTACCAGGAAAACGCCGCAGCAGATGATGGTAAAGACGGCAAACAAGACGGCCAGCCAACGCTGCCCAAGGCCCTTTTCAATGAAACTGAAAGGACCGCCCCTGTAACCCGACTTGTGCGGGAACTTGTAAAGCTGGGAAAGGGTGGATTCCACAAAGGCAGTAGAAGCGCCAAAAAACGCCACTACCCACATCCAGAACACGGCACCGGGACCGCCAAAGGCTATGGCCGTTGCCACGCCCACTATATTACCGGTTCCTACCCGGCTGGAAAGCGCAATGCAGAACGCCTCAAAGGAGGAGATACCGTTGTTTCCCCCTTTCTTGCTCACGAGTGCACGCAGCATAAGGCCAAAACGGCGAACCTGCACAAAACGCGTCCTCACGGTGAAGTACAGGCCCGCAAGCAGCAGCAGCCCTACCAGTCCCGGATTCCAGACTATGTCATTAAGGGTAGAAACAAACTTCTCCATAGGTTGGACCAATCTTGGATAGCAGAACAAAGATACGCAATCTTATCCAAAGCCCCAACCCTACCCCATCAAAAAATGGTACCCGCACCATCACGGCGCAGGTACCAACGCTAAAGGATCAATATCAACACAAAGTTGTTTAGTTTACATTAACCTTTACGGTATAGTAGTAGTCCTTCCAGGCTGTCCGGGCCTTTATCACAACCGTGTAAGTGCCGGCGGAGACTCCGCTGGTTATGAGCCGGACATATTTGGGGGTGTCACTGATGCCAAACGCATCGCCTCCCTCCATGCTCCATCCCCGGATAGAAGTGCTCCCGTTAACGGAATACACAGAGAAACGAACGAACCGGAAGACGCTGGCTATGGATGCGGCAAAAGGATACTGGCTGTTTTGGGCCTCGCCATTGAGATAGATACTGTGGCCCAGGACATCTTTCATCGTGAGCTCTACCAGCCCCACTCCGGAAACCATACCGGTAGGATTGACCGGATTGGCCTGGGTGGCCGCAATGGGATTGGACTGCATAACACTTACGCTGGTAACCGGGGTCTCGCCTACATACATCTTGTCACTGCCCGGCACGTAGAACTCCGTGTCTCCGGACTTGACATACAGGGCGCTCTTGACCTCAACGGAAGGGGCCTGGGAATAGTATGTCACGTTGGAGATGCGAGGGAGACCCGAGACCACCGTAGTGTCAACCGAAACGCCTTCCGTGGCATTTACCAGGCTTAATTTAGGGACAAGCCTAATCTGACTATCTTTGTATTGAGCGGTGGTCACGGTGTGTTCAGAGCCTTCCTCCTCGTACTTCACCTGGATATAGTTACTGAAGTTAAGCAGGTCCAGCTCCGTCTGCGCCTTGGTAATGGCATCCGGCCCGCCAACCCAACCAACGGGAACCTGGAAGGTATCCTGGCCATTTGTAACAAAACGATAGTCGTGCAAAGGCGCAACGCTGAGGGGCCAGGTAAACTTAACCCGCTGTCCCACATACGTCTCATAGGTCATATCCCAGGGATTCTCCTGGCCCTGGCAGTCAGAGCCGGTGGCCACTTTGTGCAGAACGGCCGATTTGAGCTTTTCGCCTTTGGACCGGATCTGCAAGTTTTCATCCCCGGACTCGCTGCCTCCGGCACTCTTGACCATCTCAAAGTTGGCGCTGAGTCCGGCATGCTCGATTTCCTTCATACTGGCAAATTCACCTGTAAAAGCCTTCTCCCGGTCAAAACCCTCACCAAAGATTCCCTGGTCCACATAGGCTTGCATCAAGCGATCCGCAAAATTATCGGACGTAATGGAATAATAATCACCGGATTTATACTCCGTCGTATTGAGCAGTTTCACTTCTTTTTCCGGAGCGGGAAGAAGGATATCTTCCGTTTTGCGGTCCACCGTAGTGATAACAATGGTTGTAACGTCCGGTTCCGTGCTATATTTATCAAAACAGTTGTAAGATCCGGTATACACATATTCTGTCTCTCCCAATCTCTCTCCGGGTGCTGTAATAAACTTTGTAAGAGACAATGTCCTTTCGTCGTAGGTACCAATAACATCAAAGTTACAGCCGGCCGGTTGCGGATCAAATCTTCCCCACGTAAAATCGTAAGGATGAAGCCCATACACCCTGTTCGCTCCGCTCAGTTCCCGTTCTTCGCCATCCACTATCAAATACGCTTTCATAACCAAACGGCTATAGGGCCAGTATACAGCTCCTTTACGGGTATAGCCTTTCCACTTATCCGGGGTCTTGTCCTTATTATAGTGGTCCACCTCGGCATCCAGCTCATAATCCCAGGTCATTTTGTAACGGAACTTGAAATGGAAGGCACCCTGGTACTTTCCAATGGTCACCCTCATCCTCACATTGGCCACGTGAGAGCCGCAGGTAAAGGTAATGTTGTACTTATTGTACAGGCCTACCATTTTCTTGACCTCGATCATATTCAGGTTCTTCATGGCGAAAGTGGAAGAAGAACCCTTGAACGTATCGTTGATGTACTCCTTGGCATCGCCATAGAACCGCGCCGCGTTTTCAGTGACTTCCGGCATGTCATAGTTCAGGGCCTTCCACTGGGAGAAGGTACGGATGACGCCCTTTTCATCCTGGGCGGCCATTTCATAGCCCTGCAGGAAAGCGTGGACTTTCCGGTCCGTATAGGGTATATCATAGTTGTGCTCGCCCGTAGTCGCAATCTTCGAATCCTCCTCCACCGTTCCCGTCGCAGGATCCGGCTTGTAGACGTAATCCGTAAGGATGGTGAGTTCGATAATGGTTTGAAGGGTAGCCTGGACGTATTCGGAAGCCACATGGACGTTATAATCGCTATTATCGGCCCTCAGGGAAATGGCGTACTTATCCAGATTTCCGCCCGCCGGGTCGAAGTTCATGTGGGAGAGGAAGAAGGTCATCTTTCCGTTTCCCTCGTCACCCACCGCATCCTTGATAAGGAGAAGGGGATCGGTATCTGCCGCACGGGTCTGAAGGTCGGAGACGATGTCAAATTTAAAAGGAAGCTCTATGCCGGCGGCAATGGCGTCGTTGACCGCCTTGGCCAGGGGCTTGGCCAGGTGGGCAGGAGCCACCTTGTACACCACGGCAAATCCGTCGGAAGTATGATAGGGCTTGTATTCGTCATCAATCTTGACGAAAGGAAGGCCGAACTTGAGGTCCTGATACTGAGGGACAAACACCAGGGACTGGATGCCCTGCTGGAGCTTGCCAATCTCTTCCTGGAGTTCTGCAATCTCGGCATCCGTCTTGTCAATCCGGCCGGAAATCTTGCCGATTTCCACCTTGACGGCCTGGTCCAGCTGGTCTACGGCATAGGCGATGGAGCCGGGCGTGTCCTTGTCACCATTGATGAGGGCAATCTTTTCCTCGATGGCAGGAAGGAGGGCCTTGATGGCCGCTTCCTTCTCTGAAAGGAGCTCTTCCAGGGCCGAAATCTTCCCCTCCAGGGCCGTTTTGGCCGAATGGAGGCTCTCCAGGTCTCCCTCTTCGGCGTCAATCTTTCCGTCGATCTCGGCAACAGCCGCATTGACATCGGAAATCTGGCCATGGATGACAACGATGTCTGCATTTATGGCTTCGAGATCTTCCTGGATACCGGCCAGTTCATCTTCAAGATCCTGGATCTCGCCTTCAATCTCTCCTTTCAGCTCATTCAGATGCTCAATGATATCCTCGTGCAGGGCCTTGATCTGCTGCTTCACCGAGCCGGAAGCCGTCTCGTCACCGTTTAGGACGTCAACAAGAGCGCTGATTTC
>JAEEQI010000165.1 GCA_016285215.1 Bacteroidales bacterium
CTCCTCTGTTTGGAGATGAAGGTCTGGGTCTGGACTCCATAGATGTACTGGAACTGATTGTCCTTTTGGAGAAAAATTACGGCATCCGTCTGGCTTCTCCCGCCCAGGGCAAGGAGGTTTTCCAGAGCGTGGCCGTTATGGCTGCCTATGTGGAAAAGAACCGTACCAAGTAAGTGAAGCCAGAACTGGTCATAACGGGTGCCGGCGTGGTTAGCGCTATTGGGGTGGGCAAGGCTGCCAACCTCGAAAGCCTGCTGCACGCCCGCTCGGGCGTGGCCCCCATCCGCTACCTGGGCACGGAGCTTAAGGATTTCCCGGTAGGGGAAGTCAAGCTCTCCAATGAGGAATTGAGTGCCCTTTGCGGGGCTCCGGCAGAATGGCCGCGTACCACGCTCCTGTCCATCTGCGCCCTCCAGGAAGCCTTGAAGGAGGCAGGATTGGCCGATGGAAGCGGTATGCGCCTGATTGGCGGTACCACCGTGGGAGGTATGGACGTGACGGAAAAGATTTTCCCCAAATACTCTCCCAACCACGGCTGCGGTGCATCTACCGACCTGGCCGCCCTCTTCATTGGGGGCTTTGAAGATGCCACAACCCTGTCTACGGCTTGTTCATCGGCCGCCAATGCCTTTATGTTTGGCGCCAACCTCCTGCGCACCGCTCAGTATGAACGGGTGGTTGTAGGAGGCAGCGAGAGCCTTTCCAACTATCACCTGAACGGTTTTAATTCCCTTATGATCCTGGACCGTGAGCCCTGCCGTCCTTTTGACGCCACCCGGGCCGGCCTCAATCTGGGAGAAGGAGCCGCCTACCTGGTGCTGGAAACCCTGGAAAGTGCCCGTAAGCGCGGTGCAAAGCCGCTGGCCCGCCTTTCCGGCTTTGGCAATGCCTGCGACGCTTTCCACCAGACCGCTTCTTCCGAGAACGGAGAAGGCGCTTTTCTGGCTATGCAGAAAGCCCTTAAGATGGCAGGCTTGCAGCCGTCCCAAATTGACTATATCAATGCCCACGGTACGGGTACGCCCAACAATGATGCCTCCGAGAGCACGGCTCTCAGGCGCATCTTTGACGGCAAGGTGCCGCCGGTGAGCTCCACCAAGGCCTTTACCGGCCATACCACCAGTGCATCGGGCTCCATTGAGGCCGTCTTCTGCCTCCTGGCCCTACAGCAGGGCTTCATTCCGCCGCAGCTGAACTACAGCACTCCAGATCCTGCCTGTGTAATGCCTTGTACATCGGCCCTTCAAAAACCTCTCAAGCATATTCTTTCCAATGCTTTTGGGTTTGGAGGCAACGATTCTTCCTTTATCCTGAGTGCTTATGAGTAGGGAAGTGTACATACGCGCCGTTGTTAAGTTGGGGGCCGAGGATCCCGACTTCCGCGAGGTGATTTCCCCTCTGGAAGCCCGCCGTATGGGCCGTCTGCTCAAAAGGGCGGTCTGGTGCTCTTCCAAGGCCCTGCAGGAAGCCGGCATAGAGATGCCCGACGCCGTGATTACAGCTACGGACTATGGCTGTATGGAGAATTCCGAGGCTTTCCTCCGGGGAGTGCTCAATTCGGAAGAAGGGGCTATGAGTCCCACCAAGTTTATGCAGAGTACCCACAATACCATTGGCTCCCTGATTGCCATCCGGCTGGGCTGCCACGGGTACAACGCCACTTATTCCCATACCGGCTGTTCGCTGCGCAGCGCCCTGGAAGACGCTATGATGCAGCTCCAGCTGGGAGAAATTGAAAACGCCCTCGTGGGCTGGTACGATGAGCGTACTCCCGCTATGGAGGAAATGCACCTTCCCGGCTCAGAACACGCTGTAGCCGTGGTTTTATCCGTGAATCCTAAGTAAAATAAAGATATGCTCAGACTCCTTTTTCTGTCGGTGGTTCAGTCCATTCTGATGTGCAGCGCGCAGTCGCTGTTCAAGGTGGCCGCTACGCATATGGCGCCTTTTTCCTGGACCTGGACCTTTTTCCGGGACAGTGTTCTGTTGAACTGGTGGCTGGCAGCGGCCGGTGCCTGCGGCATTGCCGGCGTCATCGAGTGGATGTATATGCTCAAGACCTATCCCTTCAGTCAGGTGTATCCGCTCTCATCTATGAGCTTCCTCTTTGGTATGTTTGTTGCGATGATCTTCTTTAAGGAGACCGTTGTCTGGCAGCAGTGGGTGGGCGTATTCCTCATTCTGGCCGGTTGCGGACTCATTGCAAGATAATGAAAAGATGGACTGCATATCTTCTGACGGCTGTTTTGGCCCTGACCTGTGCCTTTAGCGCACAGGCCCAGGAAGACGTATGGTCCCGCGTCAAGGAAGTCAATATGCCCAAGAAGACGCTCCAAGCCAACTGGAACCGCATTTACCATTCTCCTATGCTGCAGGAGGATATCCTGAGCGAGGGAACGGTTTCCATTGTTGAGCCGGATGGGCTGCGCTGGGAAACCCTCAAGCCCGTGAAGCATATAACGGAGCTGGACGGCAAGCAGGAAAAGGGCCGATTCCGTCTTCCCCAGGAGAAAGATTTCAAGGTAAACGTGCTGGAGGGAGAGACCTATTCCGTGCAGTTGACGCCCCTTAGAAGAGACCTCAAACAGCTGGTGGGACAAATTGTATTAACGGTTGAGAAGAAGACATATAAGCTTCTTAATGTTACCATATTAGGTATTGACGGAGATTGGACAAAAATCACCTTCTCCAACGTAAAAATGGACGAGTAATATGCTGGAAGGATTCCTGTACAAAATAGTGGAAAAGGGAGACGGCTGCGCCAAGGTTGAGCTGCTTCCTGAGAGTCCCATTTATGCCGCCCATTTTCCGGGCTATCCCGTTACGCCCGGCGTTACGCTGGTGCAGATGGGTTTGGAGCTGATGGGCAAGAAACTTCAAAGCGCCAAAGACATCAAATTTGTGGTGCCGGTGCTCCCTGCCAAGGAAGGCACGGTGCTCAAGTATGAATGGACCGTGGAAGAAGACAGGGCCGATGTGTCCGTCTTCCTGAGCGACGGAACCCTCTGCGCAAAAATGGCCCTGGGCGTATGAACGACACCCTGATCCTGGTTCCCACTTACAACAATGCAGGCACGCTGAAAAACGTGCTCCAGCGCTGTCTGGAGCAGGGATTGCCGGTGCTTGTGGTAGATGACGGGAGCACGGATGATACGGGCCGAATCTTAAAAGAGATGCCCGGTCAGGCCGGGTATGACGGCTTAATGGTAGTGACCCACCCGGTGAACCAGGGTAAGGGCCGGGCCCTTAAAACGGGCTTCCAGGAGGCTCTGAAGAGGGGTTACAGCTATGTGATTACCATAGATTCCGACGGCCAGCATTTCCCCGAAGATATTCCTGTTCTGCAGACGCAGAAAGGGGAGAAGACCCTGGTGGTGGGCAGCCGCTCGCAGATGGGGGCCAACGGAGGGGGCTCTTTTGCCAACCGTTTCTCCAATTTCTGGTTCCGCCTCTATACCGGTGTCAACTTACCCGACACCCAGACGGGATACCGCCTCTATCCGCTCAAGAAACTTCCTTCCTTATCCATTCTGAGTTCCCGTTATGAGGCCGAACTGGCCCTTCTGGTCTTCAGCGCCTGGAAAGGCCTGGAACTCAAGCCGGTACCGGTGAGAGTTTCTTATCCAGAGGACCGCGTGTCCCATTTTCGGCCTGGTATAGACTTCTTCAGAATCTCTGTTCTCAATACGGTTTTGCTGCTCGTCAGCCTTCTTTACGGATGGCCCAGGACCCTTCTAAGAAGAATCCTGGGTTAGTAATCCTTCTTTTCTAGCCGGATTTTTATTACATTTGTAAAATGTAAAGCTACGAGCCGGTGAGAGACTTGATCCTAAAACTGCACGACATCCTGCGCGCCCACAAGGGCTGGGCAGTTCTTCTGCTTGTTGTGCTTCTCACCCTCAGCGTTTTAAGTGCCCTCCGCCTCCAATTCCAGGAGGATATCAGCGCCTTTTTGCCGGAAGATTCCCGTGAGCAGCTGCAAGCTACTTCGGGGGATGAGAAGATGGCCGTCATTTTCCAGGGCGGCACCGCGGAAGAGAGACAGGATGCCGTTTATGCCTTCCAGGACCGTTGGGATGAAGCCTTCCCGGATATCTATCTTTATGAGGGTGCTGCCGGAGAACAGGTGGCCGAGGTATTTGGTTTCCTGAATGCCAACTGGCCTTATTTCCTTCAGGAAAAAGACTATGCCAGAATGGATTCCCTGCTGGCGGTTCCGGGCTATATTGCCTCCAAGTTACAGGAAGACAAGCTTTCACTGGCTACGGCCAATCCGTTTACTTCCAGATATTTAAGAAGCGACCCTTTGGGGCTTTATTCCCCGGTTTTAAACCGTCTTCAGGAAGCCCAGCCCGCCGCTCTGCAGGATTCGGAGATCCTCTTTTTTGACTCGCCTTACGGCAGTTCTGAGAGCGCCAAAAACGGGGAATTGCTGGTCGGTCTAAACGCTCTTAAGGAAGAGTGTTCAAAGGAATATCCCTCCGTTCATATCTTCTCTACGGGTGGTCCGGAAGTGGCTGTAGAAAATGCCCATAGAATCAAAACGGATTCTTTCCTTGCCCTGGCTTTTGCCCTGGTTCTGATTTGCCTGGTGCTGTGGTTTAGCTACAAGCGGGTGCAGGACGTGCTGTGGATTCTTATTTCCATAACCGTGGGGGCCGTATTTGCCCTTGGCATCATTGCCTGTTTCAAGGCCAGCGTTAGCATCATAGTTCTGGGAATTGGCTGTACGGTCATTGGCATTGCCGTCAATTATCCGCTTCATTACATTGACCATCTCAAGTATTGCCCCGACCGGCGCCAGGCCTT
>JAEEQI010000166.1 GCA_016285215.1 Bacteroidales bacterium
TTCTTTGTAGTTATCCACCTTGGCCTTTGCAGCGCAGTAAACCACGAAGTCCGGCTCCTGGTCGAATTCCTTCTGGTTCTTGGGACGGATGAACATATTGGTCACGAAGTGAGCCTGCCAGGCTACCTCCATAATGAAGCGAACCTTCATGCGGGTGTCTGCGTGGGTGCCGCAGAAACCATCCACAACGAACAGACGCTTGCCGCTGAGCTGCTGCTGAGCCAGTTTCTTAACGGCCTTCCAGGTAGCAACGGACATTTTGTGGTTGTCGTTGGGGTATTCCTCGGTGGTCCACCAGATTTCTCCCTTCTTGCCTTCCTTGGTGGTGTTGTCGTAGACAATGTACTTGTCTTTAGGGGAACGGCCGGTGTACACACCCGTCATCACGTTGATGGCGCCGAGTTCGGTTACCTGACCCTTGTCAAAACCCTCGAGACCGGGCTTGGTCTCTTCGTTGTAAAGAACCTCGTACGTAGGGTTGTAAAGGACTTCCTTCACACCCGTGATTCCGTACTTTCTGAGATTGATGTTTGCCATAAAAATATTTGTGTTAGTTATAAATTTTCTATCCTACAAAGTTACTGATATTCCCTTATTTTTCCAAATGAACGGCCAGCCTTTTTCGGAGGGCGGAAGCCTGCGTGAGGTTCTCCAGTTTTTCGGCCTCACCGAGCCAGCGGGCCGAAAGAACATAGTCCCCCATCAGGTAGAAAGTCTGGGCAATGTTGAAGCAGGCGCAGGCCCTCTTGATGGAGCTGCCTTCCTTGACCATTTTGCCCCATCCGTCAATGGCTTTGGCGTATTCTTCATCGGCCGCGTGCTGCAGCGGAGTGAACCAGCTCTCGGAGCTGAAATCGTCGAAGTAGTAGAAGCTGAAGCTCTCGGTGCCCCAGGTGGAGAGGAAGCGGCGGGAGATGCGGTCTCCAATTTCCTCTGCGTAATCCGGAATTCTGCGAAGGGCCAGCGTTACCATACCGTCATCGGAGGTAATGCCGCTGTTGTATACGTCCAAACGCAGGATGGCTTTGCCTTTGTGGAGCTTCACCTCGTCCTTGCCCATACTGTCATATACGTACAGCTGGGTCTGGACCGGGATGCTGGCCACGGCCATATAGGCCGAATCTGCCGATACGGCGCCGGAAACCGGCTGATTGGTCTCGAAGCCTATGGCACCCAGGGAAGAGTTGAGAAGGAAGATGACGTCTCCTTCGGTTTCCATTACCAGGTTGTGCATAAGGTCGGTTCCCACACTGTCCGGGGTGGCAATGCGGCTGAGGCCGATTACCTCCTCGCCATTAAAATAATCGGCCTCCAGGGCACGGGCCAAGGCCGATGCAACCTGACGGTCGAACAGGGAGTCTACGCGGTTGTTTCCGTCCATATAAACAATGGAAACGGTTTTTCCCACAAGGGTTAGGCCGGCCTCTGAAGGTTGGCGAACGCCCAGGTGCAAGGGATAAACCTGAGGGGAACAAGCCGCCACAAAGAGGACTGCCAAAATAAGCCAAGTCAGTTTTTTCATATTACTTCTGCACTAAGGTCGTATTCATCGGCCGCCGTGATTCTGACGTTGAGGAACTCTCCCACCAGGGAATGAGGCTCTACTCCGTCAAATGCCTGGGCCGTGTACTTTACCAGGATTTCACCGTCTACCTCCGGGCTTTCGAACTCGCTTCTGCAGACCAGAACGCCGTCTGCAAAGGCGTCTACCAGCACGCGGACCCGGGTGCCAATCCGAGATTGGTTATATGCAAAAGAAATGCCTCGCTGCACTTCCATCAGCTCATTTAATCGCTTTTGTTTGACAGAAGGCTTGATTGTGTCCTTAAAATGCTCTGCGCCGTAGGTTCCTTCCTCCTCGGAATAGGTGAAAGCGCCCATTCTCTGGAAGCGGGCCTCGCGCACGAATTCCACCAGCTCATTGAAATGGGCCGAAGTTTCTCCGGGATGTCCCACGATGAGCGTAGTCCTGAGGGCTACGCCCGGAACCCGCTCCCGCATACGGCGGATGAGTTCCCGCGTCCAGGCACCGTCCACGTGGCGGTGCATCTTGTCCAGGACCTCATCGGACACGTGCTGCAGGGGGATATCCATATAGCGGCACACCTTGGGATTGTTGGCCATTTCGTCCAAAACATCTTCCGGGAAATCGGCCGGATACGAGTAATGGATGCGCATCCATTCGATGCCTTCCACCTCCGAGAGCTTGCGGAGCAGCTCTGCCAGGCAGCGCTTGCCGTACAGGTCCAGACCGTAGTAGGTGGTGTCCTGGGCAATGATGATGAGCTCCTTCACGCCTTTATCGGCCAAAGCTTTGGCCTCGGCCACCAGCTTCTCCATGGGCACGGAGATGTGCTTTCCGCGGATGAAGGGGATGGCGCAGTAGGAGCAGCGGCGGTCGCAGCCTTCGGAGATCTTGAGATACGCGTAGGGCTTGTACTCCCCTTCCAGCAGCCGGCCGTGGCTCAGCTCGGGCCTGGGTTTGCAGCCCAGGGCCCTGATGAGGGGATCCAGCTCCCGGGCACCGAACCAGCCGTCTACCTCGGGGATGAGGCCGGGCAGTTCGTCGGGATACCGCTGGGACAGGCAGCCAAATACCAGAAGCCGCCCAACCTCTCCTTCGGCCTTCCTCTTGGCGGCGGCCAGAATGGTTTGGATGGACTGCTCCTTGGCGTCTCCTATGAACCCGCAGGTATTGATGAGGAGAACGTCTACCGGACAGGATTCTCCTTCCGGTACTATCTCATAAGAGTCTTGTACCTGAAAAAGCAGGTGCTCGGTGTCTACCGTGTTCTTCGAGCACCCCAGGGTGATGACCTGGAGTTTGGGCATTAGGCCTCCTTCTGGGCCTCGGCCTCACGCTCCTCGTCCGTTACGAAATCCAGGGAAGCGTAGTTCTTGAGGGCGTTGTACCACTCGCACACTTTCTTCATATGGGATACGTAGAAACGGTCTGCGTCGTAGTTGGGAATGGCTTTGGCAAAGAGGGCCTTGAACTCTTCCGGGGTGGCCTTGGCGGTGGGGGCATCGGCCTCCTTGAGGGTCTCGTGCATCTTGCCAAACACGTCCTTGAGCTTCATCTCGCCGTCGGCGGTGTAGATGGAGATGTCTTCCAGGGTGGTGATGCCGGCATTGGCGCTGAAGTTGGAGCGCTTCTTGTCTTCGAAGGCCTCAACGATGGCACCGGTGCGGGACTGGGCGATATAGTTGAAAAGACCGTGCTGACCACGGATGGAAAGGGTTTTTGCGAGATCGGTTTTCATATTCTTACTTAATCTTCTAAAATCTTACAAAGATACGAATTTCTATCAAAAAAGAGATGCTCCACGGCGGCCGAAAGTTGCTCCTTGGTGCCGTCATTGGTAATGACGGCGTCCACCTTGTCCATAGGGAAGGCCTGTGCCTCCATCCGGCGAAGGGAATCTTCCCGGGTAGCGTTTTCCCGGCGCATCACCCGCTGCAGGCGTACTTCCTGAGGGGCCTCCACCAGCACCGCGGCATCGTAGATTCCGTCAAACAAGGGTTTGGAGAGAATCAGGGCCGATTCAATGATCACGAAGGGAGCCTTCTGCCGGGAAAGCCAGCGGCGGTAGTCCTGCAGCACCAACGGATAGACGATGCCTTCGAGGGTCTCGCGGGCCTGGCTGTCGCTGAAGATGAGGGAGGCCAGCCGGACTTTGTCCAGGGTGCCGTCGGCCTGCCTTAAAGAGGCCCCGAGGGCATTCTCCAGCTTGGGAACCAGGGTGGGACGGCGGGTATAGAGCCCTTTGGTCCGGGTGTCGCAGTCGTAGACAGGAATGCCCCGCTCCCGGAGCAGGGCGCTGACGGCCGATTTTCCACTGCCGATGGGGCCTGTAAGAAGGACGGTTTTCATCAGAAGAGTTCCACGCAGTCGAACACTTCGGGCTCGATCCGGTAATCCAGGACAGCGGCGGGAAGCCGCAGGGTACGGGCTACGCAGCGTCCGCTGATGGAGGCGCTGAAATCTTTCCAATCGATATACAGTTTGAACGACTCCAGCGGATCTTTGGACAGCGGAAAGACGCAGCGGATCACCACCTGGGCATTGGGCGGATAAACCTGCAGTTGATGACCGGCCGGGGTATTCCATACCTCCACCGGAACGGTGGTGCGCAGTTCCACATAACGGGAGACCGGCAGTTCATAACTCACCTCTTCCACCGACATACGCACCCCCTTGACGGGATTGAGCCGGAGCACGCCGTGCTGCGACTCGTGGACATCCGTAAGGATCAGACGGGACGCGGTTACCCGCTCCACGGCATCCAGGTGGGCGTCGTCCCCGTAGATGGTTACGGAATCCGGCATCACTTTGAACGAGCCGCTGGGCATGAACTGCGAACGGCAGACCACCGTCTTGTTCACATCCACGGGGACCTTCTTGTGGTTCTCCACCGGGAAAATGAACTTGAGGGTATCCGAGATGAACGCTTCCACCACAGCCCCGTCCCCAAAAAACTGGTTCACATAGGAGTTTTTGGCGCCGCCCACCACGCAGAAGGTGTGCGGGGCGGTATTGCGGAGATCGGCCCGGTCGAAGCGGACCTTCACCACCTTGCGCTCCCGGCGGCTCTTTTCCCGCAGCAGGCGGAAACCTTCCGTCCGGCAACGGGCGCTTACCACCACGGTGTTGGAGGACTCCATCCCGTGCCCTTCAATATTACATTCCGCCACCACGGGCACGCTGATGGTACCGGAATATTCCTTGGAAAGATTGGTAAGCAGCCAGATGGCTATA
>JAEEQI010000014.1 GCA_016285215.1 Bacteroidales bacterium
CTTGACGCCGGTAGGGAAACCTGCGCCGCCGCGGCCGCGCAGGCCGCTGGCCTTGACATCGGCCAACACCTCCAGGCTGTCCCGCTGCAGGCTCTGCGCCAGGGCCTTGTAACCGTCGCGGGCAATATACTCGAGGATGTTCTCCGGGTCGATGAAACCGCAGTTTCGCAGGGCTATTCGCAACTGCTTGCGGTAGAAGTTCATGTGCTTGGAATCACTGATGTGATTGCCGGTCCCGGGATCCTTGTAGAGGAGGCGTTCAACCTTTTCGCCGCCCAGGATGTGGGCGGTGACAATCTCCTCCACATCCTCCGGACGAACGGAGGTGTAGAAGGTATTGTCCGGGATGATCTTGACGATGGGGCCTTTCTCGCAGAAGCCGAAGCAACCGGGAACCACCACCTCCACCTTATCGGCCACCCCGTGGGCAGCCAGGCTGGCGCGGAAGTTCTCTACGATTTTGGCACTGTCGGAGGCTTTGCAACCGGTACCGCCGCAGCAGAGAATCTGCATGTGCGGCGTTCCCTTTTCCAGGCCGCAGGCGGTTTCCTGCACCACCTTGTTGCTTTCCTCCCGCAAGGCAAGCGCTTGGACGGCTTTCCTTCTGATGTCTTCTAATTCAGCTGCAGAAGTGATTTTCATATCTGTAGGAAATAACTAAGATTGGCTATATACGGTACGGCGCTCCTTGTACAACGCCCAGACGGCCCACACCAGCGTGATGATCACACTCATGGGAACGCCCACAGTGAGCATTTCGCGGAGCATCACGGATGCCCCGCCGGTCTCACCCAAGGCGGTAAAGAAGGGGAAGCGCCAGGTCAGTTCACCATTGATTACGTGGTCTACGATGAGCATGACGCTGCCGCCCCAGAGCATCAGCTCCAGAGAAGCAAGGTTGCGGCCCACAAAGCCGTCTTTCCGCCCCCACTTGCGAAGGGCGCTGGTGGCAATAGCCTGAACCAGAGGTACTACGAAACAAGCCATAATTTATAATACTTCTATTTCTTTGATTTCTACTTCATTCCCGCATTTCAGCACCGTGTCTTCGCTCCCGCAGTACGGGCACGTCCGCCCATGCTCCACCGTGGGATACTCCTTCCCGCAGGCATTGCACGTGGTCACCGCCGGCAACACATTGCACCTGAGCTCGCAGCCCCGCAGGAGGTCCTCCTTATCGGCCGCCCAGCGCCAGCAATCCGTCAAATAATCCGGCACCACCGTAGACACTTCGCCAATATTCATAACCACGGCATTCACATGCTCCACACCATGCTCCAGGGCCGCCTTCTTAACGTCCCTGATAATGTAAAACACAATGCCTAATTCATGCATAAACTTTGATTATGAAATAAGATGTATGTCCCCAAAACCGTAGACGCCCATGTCTCGTGAATGGGAGGGGCCTGACAGCAGTTGTTCCGGCGGGGAAGCTTGCTTCCCTGACGGTGCAACTGCAGGTGGGAGGGATAGGGCCGAAGGCCCGTACCGCCCGAAGGGCATAGGGCAACCTGTCACCACCTTCCCACAGGGGACATATCTATATTTTTTTTAGAGTTGTTTCCTGACCTGGTCCATGATTCGCAGGACGGAAATGGAAGTGTCAGGGGAGTTGATGCGGCTTTCGTGGCCGGAGAGGACGCAGGAGATGAATTCCTGGAATTCATAATAGTAGTCGTCCCTTTGCGCCACCTCCGGCACAGTCAGGTCTGTTCCGGTTGAATCCTCGCCGCGTCCAGACGCGGGCGTTCCGTGCGGGAAGTAAGTGACTTGGCGGCAGATATGAATCTTATCCAGCACGAGGCTTCCGCCCTCGCCGGATATTTCCGTCGGGAGGAAAGAATCGGCAATCTTGGAATAAAAAACGGTGGCATTTAAGCCGGGATAGACAAAATCGATGGTTCCCTGGAGGTCCGTCATGCCCCTTCCAGGCAGCTCTCGCGTGAGGATATGCTGCCCTGAAATGCCCTCGGGTTCGCCCAGGAGATACACCATCGGCCATAATGTATAAATGCCGATATCCATGAGGGCGCCCCCGGCGCAGAGGGGGTCGAACGAGGCGGCGACTTCCCCTCTTTGCAGCGCCTCGTATTTGGACGAGTATTGGCAGTAGGTGGCGCTGTAACGCCGAATAGGGCCGATTTCCTTCAGGAAAGAGGCGGCCTTGAGGAAGTTAGGGTTCAGGGTGGAGATCATCGCCTCCATCAGGATCAGACCCCGCTTACGAGCTTCAGTCACCATCTCTACTGCCTCTTCCGCGTTGGCCGCGAGCGGCTTTTCGCAGAGGACGTGCTTGCCCGCCCGCAGGCATTTCAAGGCAATCGCATGATGGGTATGGTTGGGCGTGCCGATGTACACGGCATCCACCTGGGGATCCCGGAGCATTTCATCCAGGTTATCGTATGCGGCGGGAATGCCCTGGCTTTGGGCGAATGAGCGGGCACGCTCGATGGAACGGGAGCAAACGGCTGCGGCGACGAAGCGTTCATTTTCCCTTGCGCCGCGCAGCACCCAGGACGTAATCCTTCCCGTGCCGACAAGCCCGAACCTGACGATATCCGGCATCCTGTCCTAGAGCTTCCTGACGAGGGAGATGGTGTAGAAGTAACGGGAGCCATCCTCGTTTTCGCGGATGGCGTACCAGTTCATAACATCCCCGTTAATGGAGACCTCCCACCAGTCGCGAACTTCCTCCGAGCCTTCTTCCTTGCTCTTCCAGCGGAAGCAAAGGAGGGTGCCGTCCATGAAGTATTCGTCAAACTCATCTTCAATGATCCACTCCTCCGGGCCGTTGGCAATGGAGAAGACGTAGGTGCCGTCTTCGTTTATCTGCCAGCGGCAGTCTCGCAATTCTGTGCTGCCCTGCGATACATCGTAGCCCTGCAGGGAAACACGTGCTTCCCAGGTGCCCACGATGGCTTCGCGGAAGTCGGAGGTTTGTTTTACCAGTCTCATGGGAGTCCAGTCTCCGGTGCTGACAATCAGTTCTCCGCGGATGGTGGTATGCCTGAACTCGCAATCCATTTCCTCTTCATCGATGCGGTTGATGATGTACTCGTCGATGAGGGTAATCTCTGCGCTGGACTGGCCGGTAAGGGTTACTTTGTTTCCTTCGATCTTGACATCGTACTCACGTAAGTGGCCCCATTTGGCGGCGGTCTCCGTGAAGTCGGGCTTGGAGGAACTCACCAGAGCCAGGGAGGTGGAACGGAAAGTCGTGACCGTCTTCTGGTTGGTAAGGGCGGTTTTTCTGTTGATTTCGGTCTGCATCCACTTGCCCAGGATGTTCTTCTCGATTTCCTGCTGGGAGGGGACGCGGACCTTCCTCAGGCTCACTGCATCGGTGTAGGTGGAACCGTCTTCATTCCGGCGAAGGGCCGTCAAAATGAGATTCTCTTTATCCAGGGCGGCAATTTCCCACCAGTCCCGTCCTTCCTGGGCTCCCTGGCCCACCTCTTTCCAACGGGAGCAGAAAAGCTTGCCATCCACGAAGTACTGGTCGAACTCGTCTTCAAAAGTAGTCCACCGCCCCGGGGCTGTACTCATGGAGAAGACGTAGGTACCATCGGCCTTAAGGTCCCAGCGACAGTCCTGGGGTTCATCGAATTCATCCAGCGGATAGAATCCTTCCCAGGATCCGATAATGGCGCTGCCGTAGTCCTCGGCAACCTTTGCCAAATGGACGTTTCCGTGCGATTCCTCATTGACCAGTTTTCCGTCCTTGAGCGTTTGGTGCCGGAACTTGCAAATCATTTCCTTCGAATTGAGGGAATAGATTGTGTAGCGGTTGATCAAGGTGACGGAAGGCTCGGGGTGACCGGTAAGGATAACCGTATTGCCGGTCATCTTCACCTCATAGTCCAGACGGTCATTCCATTTGGCGGCTTGCTCGGTATAGTCAGACTTGGAAGAACTGATGTAGGCCTGGGTGCTTGACACAAATGTGGTCACAGTCTTCTGGTTGGTAAGGGCGGGCTGACCGTCAATATCGGTTTCCATCCACTTACCAATAAGCAGTTCCACGGTTCCGGGGTCCAGGTCCCTGTCTTTGTAGCAACTGACAAAGAACAACAAGCTAATGGCCGTTGCAAGAAATAAAATGGCTTTTTTCATATAGGATATGTCGTGTTCGTTTTTGGGTTTAAAGTATTACTTGATGACTCCCAGCTCCTTGCCCACCTTTACGAAGGCGGCGATGGCTTTGTCCAGGTGCTGCTTCTCGTGGGCGGCGCTCAGCTGTACGCGGATGCGGGCCTGTCTGGGAAAAATCCGGGAATAACTTGGAACACGCTGCGAAGCATATGACTGCCAGGTAGCGTGCGATGTTTACGAAGTGGTGGGTTGTTCGCATTTCTTGTTTATACGTTCTTCAGGAAATAATCAACAACGGCGTCCTTACTTTCCTGGGTAGTCAGGAATTGGAAATGGTCTGTATCGGAGTGGACAATCTCACATTGGGGATAACGTTTCTTCCAACGCTGCTCATTGGTTTTGAATTCTGCCAATTCCATTTCCCTGAGTTCGGGAGATTTTACAAAGTTGCTATTGATAGGGATTGCTTCCGTGAAGTGGGTCGAAACGATGGAGGTAACCGGTCCGTTGTAGGTTTCCTCGGGCATGGTGGCCATCAGCTTGACGTCCAGTTCACCCCGGTGTTTGTTCCGTTCTTCACTCAGGTGAGGGAAGTAGTAGCCGGGCATAATCATCTCCTGGATTTTGATGTCGCGGTCCAGTTCTCCGTCCAGGACAATCACACGGGGTTTGTAGCTTTGTTTGTTGTAGATGCGGGCAGCAAGGGCCAGGGCCTGCTCACCACCGGCGCAGAATCCCGTAATAACCGCCACGTTGCGCTCTTTGACTACGCGTTCTATATACGTCTGATAGATATCAAGCAGGCCGTTCATGTCTGTCACTTGATCCTCCATGATGGTATGATAGGACTCGATGGCGTAGATGGCATACTTCTGGGAAACTTTCCGGGCCCATTCTCCAAAGAGGAAGTCAAAGCTGGTGAATCCGCTGATGACTATGATGACCGGTTTCTCCGGTTCGTTTTCTCCGTTGCCAAACCAGAAAGCATTGGGGTGCTTTTCGGCGGCCATGATGCGGCGAATGGTCCTCAGGGAATAGAAATCGTTGGCGGTAAGGTGAACGCCGGTCTGGTCTATCAATACAATCAGCTGCATGATGTGCAGGGACGTAATACCTACATCATTGATCAGATCGGCATCGATATTGATGCTGGGCAGGCCGAGAAGTTCGGCAGCGGCATTAACGAGCAGCTCTTCGCGCGGACTGATGGGCTCTTCATTGATGGTAATGGGACTGATGGCTTCGTTGACAAGGGTCGATTGGTCAATCTTACCGTTGATGTTCAGTTTAAACTCCTTGACCTGATTCCAGTAGGTGGGAACCATGTAGGCGGGGAGTTCCTTGGCCAGATTTTTCTTGATGGAATCGAAGCCCTTCACGCCAGGGGCCAGCATGACATAGGCCACTATATACTTCTCGGTACCTACCTGCTCCAGGCGCACAAAAGCCCTTGTCACACCTTCCTGCCTTTCAATAGCGGCAGTGATTTCTCCCAGTTCAATGCGGAAACTGCGCAGTTTGATCTGGCCGTCTTTGCGACCCACGTAATTGAAACTGCCGTCCGGGTTAAGCTTTACCAGGTCTCCGCTGTGATACAGCCTGGATACGTCTATTCCGTTGTGCTCTTTCTCGAAGGGGTTCTCGGTAAAGACCCGGGACGTCAGTTCCGGACGGTTCCAGTAGCCGTTGGTAACCTGCATACCCGCAATGCAGAGTTCTCCGGATTCTCCGGGAGCTACCTGTTTGCCTTCTTCGTTGACCACATAGCAAACAGTGCCGAGGGCGGGTTTGCCTATGCACTGCCATTCATCGGCATTCTTAAACTCGTGGGTAGTCATAACCACGCAGGTCTCGGTGGGGCCGTATGCATTGACAAAACGGTAGGGGTACTTTCCGGCTATTTTGCTGGTGAGGCTCTGCGGAATGGCTTCGCCACCGGCCGATAAGGTTTCAATGGCAGGGAAATTATAATCGGGGAAGATGGCCAGCAGGGAAGGGGGCATAAAGGCAAAGGTGACCTCCTTCTGTTTGATCAGACTGTGAAGAAGCACGGCATTGTGCCTCTCTTCATTCTGGGCAATGATGAGCGTTCCGCCATAGAAGAGCGAGGAATAGATCTCCAGGACCGAAGCGTCAAAGCTGATGCTGGCGAACTGGAGGATGACGGAGTGGTCGCTAATCTGGAAATTGTCCGGATGGCACACCGTCTGGCAGTAACTGTAAAGGGCCTTATAGGGGACAGAAACGCCTTTGGGCTGTCCCGTAGTGCCGGAAGTATAAATCATGTATACCTCTGAAAAGCCTCTTTTCAGGAGGGGGAGAGGCTCTGTCAGGGGACTGGAAAGAAGTTCGTCGATATTATCGGCCGTTATCAGGAAACTTACGCCGGCATCCTTGCAGATAAAGTCTCTGCGCTCCAGGGGATTCTCTACGTCAATGGGAACATAAGAGCAGCCCAGTTTGACGGAAGCCAGCATGCAAGGCAGGTAATGTTGGTTTCTGCCCAGGTATATACCAATGCGGACAGGAACCTCCGGGTCACCGGCATGGATATCTATCCTGGAAGCCAGGCCGGAAGCTATGCAGTTGGCCATCTCATCCATCTGGGCATACGTAACCTCTTGTTTGCCAATGACGTATGCGGTCTTATCCCGATATGTCTCAATAATGTTCCTTAGCCTTTCTGTCAGTTTTTCGAAATATATATCCATACACTTCTTGTTAATAATTCTTAGAACTTGAGAGCCACGTGGCCCAGTATCCAGCGTCCGGCCTGCCGCATGGGAGCTACACTGGATCCGCCTTGAACGTAAACCGTATTGGCAATGTTATAAACATTGATGCCCATTTCCACTTTCCAGATGTGGTAGCTGGCACCCAGGTCAAACAGCACGCGTGCCGGAATGTCAATGATCTGGGGTTCTGCTCCAGGTTGGGCGTGCTCGCTGTACTGTTTGGAAACAAAGTGGGCGTGAGCGTTGATCTTGAGCCCCTTCAGCACCTCATAGGATGCGGTAAGGTTGGCCTGCCAGTCCGGGATATTGTAAACGCTGTGGTTGATGATGCCGAAGTTCTGGGAATCCAGCACCCGCTGCCAGGTAACGTTACCGTCCACCATGAAACGGGAGAAGGAGTAACCGGCTACAAGCTCTGCACCGCCGTTGGTAAGACTACCGGCGTTGATGTTACCCAATTCACTCTGGATGATGAAATTATCGGCCTTATTGATAAAGCCGTTGAGTTCCAGTTTCAGGCCCGGGACAATCTTTCCGTCGCTGTAGAAAGACATCTGCCAGGAGTTCAGGTATTCGGGGGAGAGATCAGCATCTCCGTAGTTGATGTCAAACGTGTTGTTGCGGTAGTAATACGGTGAGTCTACGAAAGACTTGGAATAACTGATCTTGGCACTCCATTTGGGACGGGAGTAAATAAGGGCGATACGGGGGGACAGTTCGTTCATCACCTTGCCGTGGGAGCGCTTCTTGAAGTCGTATCTGAGACCGGCGTTCAGAACCAGCTGCTTCCAGGTGTGCTTGACCTGGAGATAGGCGTCGGCGCTGGTCTCCTTGCCAGTGTATAATACCTTGAGGTCGTTGTACGTCTTCAGGATTACGCTGAAATCATTTCCTTCCAGGTAGCTGGCGTCGGACAGCGTGAAATTGTTGAAGTGACCGCCCACCATGATGATACCCGAATGGTTCTTCCCAAAATTATAGTTGTAACTGCCCTGGGCCGAAACGCCATAAGTGTATTCGTTCCAGTTGGCGCTTTGGAATACTCCGTCGTAGAGTTCGAGGGTAACCCACTCCGCTCCGTTGGGATGGATTTCGTTGAATCCCACATCCGGAATCTTGTCTCCGCCAATCTGGTAGCGCTGCTGATTTTGCGAGTCAAAGAACACGGTAGCCTGCCAGGCAAATTTACCTGCGTTGTCGGAGTAACTTATCTCCGCATGTTGGGAACCGATGGCATAACCCGGAGCGTTGTTGTTGAAAAGACGGTATTTTTCGTAGCTGTACGGGGTAAAGAAGTAACTGAGGGCCAAGGGCGCCACCGTTTTGGCAAAACGGTGGTCGTACAGCAGGCTCACCTTGTTCCACTTCAGGGACAGACCCAGGTCGTAGGACGGCGTTTTGTTGTAGCCGCCAATAATCATGTCTCCTTCGATGGGCAAGTCCGAATAGGGTTGCTCAACCCTGTTGGCGCCCAAATGCACCTTTTGGCCGGTGGACTGGTAGATGCTGGCCCAGCTTAAGATGTCCAGAGACAGGTAACGCTTACCAAACAGGAGGTCTCCGCGGACCTGGCCGTAGTTGCCGGCGGCACCCTTGACCATGAATCCGTCCACGTCCGAGCCTTCCTTGGTAATGATGTTGACCACACCGGTAAGAGCCACGCCACCGTACAGGGAGGATGCAGGGCCTCGCAGCACCTCAATCTGTTTGACCTTTTCCAGGCTTATGGAGAAATCGGGGCTGGCGGCGTTGGTGGAATAACTGTTGAGGCGGTGGCCGTTGAGCATGATGAGGATCTTCTCCTGGCCGGAGGAATAGATGCCTCGCATAGCCACGTTCATCTCTTCGTTGCAGGCTATGTCCGTCATACCGGGCACGTACGCTATCAGGACTTCCTTGAGGGTTCTGGCCCCAATGGTACGGATCATCTCTTCCGTGATGAGGGTCACCGGCACAGGCGCTTCCTCAATGGATTCGGCCTGTTGGGAAGCCGTAGTAATGGTAGCGGTCTTGCCGGCCTTGATGCGGTTCACCATCTCGGCAAAGCGGGGGGCGTCGTTGTAGACGCTGTAATAAGGATCCACCGTGAGAAGTTTGGTGACCCAGGTCTGGGCCACTTCCGGCTTGTCCATATTGAGGTTACACAGGGCAAGCAGACGGTAAACGCCAATACGGGTCTCTCCTTTGAAGCTGTTGGCCGAACCTGCCAGGAGGGAGTCGGCCTTCTGGAAAAGGCCCAGCTCATAGGCCTCCTGGGCCGACTCATACACACGCGTAACATCCTGAGCCTTGGCGGCCGTGCAGATGAGCAGGATAAGGAGCGCGATTATGTATCTTTGGAATCTCATTTTACAATCTTTACAGGAATGATGAAGGTAAAGGTGCTTCCCACTTTGGGCTCGGTTTCCACGAGCAGCTGTCCGTTATGATTCTTGGTAATCAAATCGTAGGTGATGCCCATTCCCAGGCCGGTTCCCTGACCGGCGGGCTTGGTGGTGAAGAAATTCTCGAAGATCTTGGCCTTGACCTCGGGGGTCATACCCATACCGTTGTCCGTGATGTCAATGCGGATGTCTCCTTCATTGGCTCCCTTGGGCGTATAGGTCACTTTGGCCTGAATGGTGGGTTTGTAGTCCGGACCTTCCTGGCCGGTTCTTTCCTTAACCGTGTAGCAGGCGTTGTTCATAACGTTGAGAACGGCGCGGCTCAGGTCCTGGGGAATGACCATGAATTTGGGCAGCCCTTCCGGGATTTCTTCCTGGATGGAAATGTTGAAGCTCTTGTCGTTGGCGCGCATGGCATGGTAGCTGAGCCACACGTATTCGTGGACCAGCTGGCCAATGTCTGTGGGGAGCTTTTCGCCCGCCTTGCCGCGGCTTTGCAGCAGGATGCCCCGGATAATGCTGATGGCACGCTCTCCATGTTCCTGGATCTTGGCCAGGTTTTCCTTCAGGTCGGCCGAAATGTCCTGGAGATCGTCGGCATCGTCTTTTTCCAGCTTATCTCCGCAGTGGCTCAGGATATCCTGCATGTCCTCCAGCAGATTGGCCGACATCTTGCTGAAGTTGATGACAAAATTAAGCGGGTTCTGTATTTCGTGGGCAATACCGGCACTGAGGAGACCCAGGGAGGCCATCTTTTCCTGCTTGTGCAACTGTTGCTGCAAATATTCTACCTGTTTTTTCAGGTCTTCCATTTCCACATCCATAATATATTAGGTCAGGCTAATTACAAATTCTGTATAATCGTCTTTGGAGGAGTTCACCGTAATGTTGCCTCCGCAGTCGTGCATGATCTGCTGGCTCAGGTACAGGCCCACGCCGGGAGCCTCCGCGGTGGGCTTGGTGGTAAAGAAGGGGTCGAAAATCTTGTTCAGGATGCTTTCCTCAATACCTATACCGTTGTCGTAGATCTTGATGACGGCTTTGCCGTCTTCCTCCAGCACGGACAACCGGATGACGGGGCTGTACGGGGCACCACCTTTTTCGGCCTTCTTCTTGATGGCATAGACGCTGTTGGCCAGCATGGACATCAGGGACTTGCCCACCTGATCGGCCACCACATCCCGCATCAGGGGAGTGGCGGGCAGGTTGGTCTCTACCTGGATGCCCAGGGCGTTGATATCGCTGGCATAGTAGGCCTTGAGCTTGTCTACGCACTGCTGGCTAAGCTGGACCAGATCGGTGGGCTCGAACTTCTGGGAACGTTCCTTGAGCATTTCCTCCATGGCCTTCAGGGTACGGGTGGTGGAGGTTCCGTGCTGCTCAATCTTTTCCAGGTTGGTCTGCATCATATCCATAATATCCTGAGAATCCTCATAGATATCGTTGCTGATGTGTTCCTTCTCATCCTCAATGTTCTGACGCATATCCTTGTTCAGACCCAGCGTAAGATGGGCGAAGTTGTTGATATAGTTCATAGGGTTGAGGATGCGGTCAATCAGACCCTTGGTGAGCTTACCGATGGCGGCCTCACGCTCCTGGCGCAGCAGCTGGTCCTGGGCCGAACGCAGCTCTTTGGTACGCTCGTCCACAATGGCTTCCAGTCTTTGCTGCTCCTGGGCCATCCTGCGCATACGATGCTGGAACCAGAGATAGACCAGGCCCAGGATGACGAACAGGTAAAAGAGCAGGGAGTACCAGCGCACAAAGAACGGGTAGGGCCTCTTGAACTCATAGGGGATGCTCTGGCTAATCTGGCCGAAGGCGTCCCTGGAACGGACCTCCACCTGGTAGGAGCCAAAGTTGATGTCTGCAAACAGGAATTCCTGCTGGGGGCTCCAGGCCGACCAGGCATTGTCGTTATGCAGGCGGTAGCTGTACAGGGTTTCTCCGAGGGGATCCAGCTTGTCGTTGGCAAAACTCAAGGCGAGACCTCCGTCGTTGAAATTGAAACGGCGGATATGCAGCTGGGGCGTAAACAATTGGGCCGAAGTGCACTGATCCAGGTTGAAACGGATCAGTTCCTCGTTGTCTCCTATCCAGGCCAGTCCGCCATGGACCAGCATGGCGTTGACTTTCAATTGGGCAAAGGGCTCCACCCACTCCTCGAGTTCTTCCGGCATATCGTTGTAGAAGAGGCCGGTGCCGTCACTGTTGCCGTGCCATACGTTGCCGGCGTTGTCTACATACTCAAACAGCTTGGAGATGGGACCTTGGTCCTTCTTCTGGAACCGGTTGCCGCCGGCTTCCATATAATAATAGTCACCGGCTAGGGTGAGGGCCCACATACCGCCTTTCTCGTCTTTCTTGAAACTGGTGATATTGGGAATCTCCCCAATAACCTTGATTTCTTCTCCGGGGCGGAAACGGCAAACACGCTCCAGCTCACCCACCAGGAAGGAACCGTCTCCCAGGGCGGCCAGGGAGAGGGAGAACTTGGTGGTTAACTGACGGACCTTGCCGTTGTTGTATTCATAAAGACCGTCCGAGGTGGCCACATAGAGGATTCCGTTGGCGCCCTGCACCAAGTGCCAGCAAGCGTGGTTAATCTGGGCAACCGGGCGGAAACGCTGTCCCTCCAGGTGGAACAGGCCCTGGAACGTACCCACCATTAGGGTGGGGCCGCACATCTCTATGCAGGAGATCTGGCCTCTGAAGCCTTCCTTCTCCGTAAAGCGGGTGTAGATTTCGGAAACGGAGATGCTGAAAACGCCGTTGTCCGTGGCGCCCCAGACCGTTCCCTTTCCGTCATAGGCCAGTTTGGTAATACTGTTGGAGCAGAGTCCGTCTTCTACGTTGATTCTCCAGATTTCCTGTCCCTGGGCGTTAACGGCAATGACGCCGTCCGTGGCCGTGGCCAGCAGGATGCGGTTGTCGCTTATCTTGAGACGCTGGTAGACCTCAATCTCATTCCAACGGTCTACGGAAGTCTCTATAGCGCTTTCTTTGCCAGCCAGCGGGGTAAAGGAAACGCGGATGGAATCTCCCTCGAAGGACTCTACACGTCCCGTCAGGTTGATACCGTCAAAGAGGATGGCGCCGTCGGCATCCTTATGCAGACGGACCACACGGGAGATGTCCGGCGTGTGAACGATTCTCCAGTGGACTTGATCGTAAACAAGAAGGCCTTCAAAGTTGGCAAAGAAGGTGTGACCTTCTTCGTCACAGAGGACGTCGAAGTTACGGTTGTGGGCATCGTACTGGCCGGCCGAATAGTTCCTGAAGAACGGAACGCCCATATAGGCATCCGCTTTGCTTTGGGCGGCAGCCTGCACCGTGCACAGCAGCACGGCGGCCATCAAACTGATATGATACGCTAACCTTCTCATTTGAACGTCATATATGGAATGGAAGCACTCACGTAGCGGGTCCATTCCTGTTGGGTGAGGTTACGGTTGATTTTGCGATACAGCTGCTGGGCCATCTCATCGGCCGATGAATTGAGCGTCATCACGTTGCCGGATGAGGTGCCAATCCAGACGGTCTTGCCGTCGGCGTCTCCGCATACGGCCAAGGTCCATCCATCGTACGTATAGTCTACGGGAACCAGCCATTCGGTGGGAATCTTCTTGCTGTTGTCCTCCGGCCGTTTGGTTACTACCGTTGATTTCTGTTCCAGCTCTTCCTGGAAGGTTAACCCGCTCTCGTACAGCAGGTTGTCCATACTCCAGATATAGACGCTCTTGTCATAGCCGCCGGTAACCACGGTGGTTCCCTGCATAGCGATGCTGATGCAGCGGGACTTGTGGGCCGCCAACGTTTCCATTACGCGGTTGTATTTGTTCACAGGGTAGACCGTTCCGTCCATTACGCCCAGAAGCAGACATTGGGTGGCTTTGTCAAAATGGGCGGCCGTGACCACATAAGGAATAAGGGGCTTCTTGTCCACGATGGTACCCGTAATGTCCATTTCTGCGTAGGTGCCGTCGTTATAGAACAGGCCGATGGTATCGTTCCGGTTTACAATGGCCGACAGCGTCTTGCTTAAAGTAGTGCTTCCGGTAATCTTTCCGTCGGAGTACCAGCTCACGCTCTGGCGGCTGGCCAGAACCAGGCCTTCGCCCACGCGGACCAGTTTGAAATAACTGCCCTCGGGAAGCTGAATCTCCTGCAGATTTCCCTGGAAGTCGAGGATGCAAAGGGGACCCTTGAACGACAGGGCGTAAATTTTACCGTCAAATACCTGTACATCCCTGAAATCGTAGATGGGATTGAACAGAAGGGTTTGGGCCGAAAGGTTCTTGGCTCCGCCAATGACATCGGCGGTAAGCCAGACCACCTCACCGTAGTTGGTTGCAGCTACGCTTTGTCCCGGGGTGCCGGGAATCTGGGAGATGGCGTTGACGGCGCCGTTCTCCTGGACCCTGTGGCGGGGAACACCGCCCGTGGCCTGCGTCAGGGCTTTGAAGGTGTCCGAATAGTACTGGTTTCCCCGGTTGTTCTTAAGGAAATACCAGCTGGCATAGGCCAGGAGGTCGGCCACTTCGGGTTCACCGGCTTCGCGTCTTACCTGGGAGCTCACCGCCAGGCTGCGGGCCTGGGTACGGCGGTTGAGCGTATCGGCCACGTTCTTGGCGTACGTGGCTTCATCTCTCTGCTCAACGGCTATCATCTGCTGCCTTTCGGCATTGGCTCTTTCCTTTTCGGCCACTTCGGCAGCGGAGTTGGCCTTCTGCTCTGCCGCGTGGGCGGCGCGGCTTTCCATCTCGGCCCTTTCTGCGTTGCGGATGGCCAGGATGGATTGCTCTTCGGCCCTGTCTCTCTGCTGGTCAGAGATGGACTTCTGCTGGTAGGCGATATCCTCCATCTGCTGGCTCACGCGCTTGACGATGGCGGCATCCTTTTCTGCCTCCACCAGACGGTCCATTTCTTCCTGCATAGCTGCCAGCTCCCGCTGGGAATGTCTGCTTCCCAGGTGATAGGAGACCACGGCTACGCCAATCAGAAGGGCTGCTGCTGCCAGGGCGTACAATATGTTGGGACGGATTTTCACTTTCTGCGAATTACTAACTGGGTAATATCGTCACTTTGGGCGGCGCCGTTGATGAATTCCTTCACCTTGGCGTTGACGGTGTCCACAATGTGCTTGCTGTCTGTTCCCTTGCATTCTGCCAGGGTGGCTTCCAGCCGGGACTCCCCAAATTGGTCATGATTCTTGTTCTCGGCCTCGGTTACGCCGTCCGTATACATAAACAGGGTGTCACCGGGGTTGAGCTGAAGGGTATCGCTGGTGAAAGGAACGCCTTCCACAGCACCAAGAACCAGGTTGCAGGCCGATTGCAGGGGCTCCACCGTACCGTCTGCCCTGAGTATGTAAGGCGGGTTGTGTCCGGCGTTGGTGAAGTTGATGAGGCCGGTCTGCAAATCGTAGATGCCGTAGAACACGGTTACGAACATAGAGCCTACGCTTTCGTCGCAGAGGATGTCGTTGACCGTACTCATACACTCGTCGGTGGGCAGGTCCTGCAGGCCCGTAGCCTTGATGAGGGTACGGCTTACGGCCATAAAGATGGCAGCAGGGACACCCTTGCCGCTCACGTCGGCTATGGTGAACGCTATGCGGTGGTCGTCAACGGGGAAGAAGTCGTAGAAGTCTCCTCCCACATCCTTGGCGGCCAGCATACTGGCATAGATGTTCACGTTGCCTGCATCCGGGAGCTTCAGATCGAAGGTGCGGGGAAGGATGGCGTGCTGGATTTCCCGGGCCACGGAAAGGTCCGTCTGGATATCCACCAGCTGGGCGTGCTCCTTCTGGGCGCTGCGGATGTACTCAATCTGCTCTACCGCCTTGTCAATGGTGCGCTGGAGGTCGTCCAGGTCTATGGGCTTGGTGGCAAAGTCAAAGGCACCTCCGTTCATAGCGTGACGGATGTTGTCCATATCTCCATAGGCGCTCACCATGATGCACTTGAGGGACGGGATACGCATCTCGTTGATCTTGGCAAGAAGCGTAAGGCCATCCATCTCGGGCATATTGATGTCCGAAAGGATAATGGAAATATCCGGGTGCTTGAGAAGGACCTGGAGTGCTTCCAGCCCGTTGTGGGCAAAGAAGAACTCGTATTCCCCATTTCTGATCTTTCTGCGGAAGTATTGCGATAACAATAATTCGAGATCGGTCTCGTCGTCTACACTGAGAATTTTTACGGCCATTGTATTAGTAACTGTTTATCCGTCAAATATAATATAAATTTTTTAATTGGCTGATGTTACTTGATAACGCCCAGTTCTTTGCCCACTTTGATGAAGGCGGCGATGGCTTTATCCAGGTGCTTCTTCTCGTGGGCGGCGCTCAGCTGTACGCGGATGCGGGCCTGTCCCTGGGGCACCACCGGATAGTAGAAGCCGGTAACGAAGATGCCTTCCTTGGCCATAGCGGCGGCAAATTTCTGGGAGAGGGGAGCATCGTACAGCATAACCGCGCAGATGGCGCTCTGGGTGGGCTTGATGTCAAAGCCGGCGGCTATCATCTTGTCACGGAAGTAGTTCACGTTCTCTATGAGTTTGTCGTGCAGGGCGTCGCTTTCCTTCAGGATCTTGAAGGTCTCCAGGGCGGCTCCGGCAATCATAGGCGGGATGGAGTTGGAGAAGAGATAAGGACGGCTGCGCTGGCGGAGCATGTCAATGATCTCCTTTCGGCCTGTGGTGAAACCGCCTACCGCACCGCCGAAGGCCTTGCCCAGGGTGCCGGTGAAGATGTCAATGCGGCCGTAGCAGTCAAACTGTTCTGCCACGCCGTGACCGGTCTTGCCCACCACGCCGGCGCTGTGGCTCTCGTCCACCATTACCAGGGCGTCGTACTTTTCTGCTAGGTCGCAGATCTTGTCCATAGGGGCCACATTGCCGTCCATAGAGAACACGCCGTCCGTTACGATGATGCGGAAGCGGCAGGACTGGGCCTCTTTGAGTTTGGCCTCGAGGTCTGCCATATCGGCGTTGGCGTAGCGGAAACGCTGGGCCTTGCAAAGGCGCACGCCGTCAATGATGGAAGCGTGGTTCAGGGAGTCGGAGATGATGGCGTCTTCGGCCGTGAACAGGGGTTCGAACACACCACCGTTGGCGTCGAAGCAGGCGGCGTACAGAATGGCGTCTTCCGTGTGGAAGTACTCTGCAATGGCCTTTTCCAGCTCTTTGTGGATGTCCTGCGTGCCGCAGATGAAACGGACCGATGACATACCGTAGCCGCGGGCGTCCATAGCCTTCTTGGCAGCCTCAATGAGGCGGGGGTTGTCGGCCAGGCCCAGGTAGTTGTTGGCGCAGAAATTGAGGGCTTCGCTGCCGTCCTGCAGGGAGATGCAGGCGCTTTGGGCCGATGTGATATTTCTTTCTCTCTTGTAGAGTCCGGCCTCGTCAATGGCCTTTAACTCATCGCTCAGGTGCTGTTTGAAATTTCCGTACATAGTTTTTATGGCTTTTGTGCTTTCAAAATTAACGATTTTATCTTGAATATCTAAGCAAAATGTAATAAATTTGCGTGGATAAACGGAAAGATATGAAGAATGTTTTGGTGATTGGCTCCACGGGCCAGATTGGATCGGAACTCACTATGAAAATCCGTAGGGAGGTTCCCGGAAGCACAGTTGTAGCCGGCTATATCCCGGGCGCAGAACCCAAGGGTGAACTTCTGGAAAGCGGTCCCTCTGCCGTGGCCGACGTAAGAGACGCCGCCGGTCTGGCTGCCATTGTCTCTGAGTATAAGATAGATACCATCTACAACCTGGCCGCTTTGCTGTCGGCCGTTGCAGAGAGAAAGCCCCTCCTGGCCTGGGACATCCAGATGAACGGTCTCCTCAATATCCTGGAGATTGCCAGAGAAAAGGGCTGCGCCGTCTTTACTCCTTCTTCCATTGGCTCCTTCGGCCCGGAAACCCCGCACGTGGGAACGCCGCAGGACACCATCCAGCGCCCCCGCTCTATGTATGGCGTTACCAAGGTGGCCACAGAGCTTCTAAGTGACTATTACTTCCACAAATACGGGGTCGATACCCGTTCGGTCCGTTTCCCGGGCCTCATCTCCTATACCACCCTTCCGGGCGGCGGCACCACGGACTATGCCGTTGAGGTGTATTATTCGGCCGTGAAAGGGGAGGAGTTCGTATGCCCCATCGCTCCGGGAACATTTATGGATATGATGTATATGCCGGACGCCCTCCACGCCGCCATCCAGCTTATGGTGGCAGACCCGTCCCGCCTCAAGCACCGCAATTCCTTCAACATTGCGTCTATGAGCTTTGAGCCGGAACAGATCTTCGCCAAGATCCGCGAGTACATTCCTTCGCTGCGTGTCCGTTACGAGGTAGACCCTGTGCGTCAGGCCATTGCTACTTCCTGGCCCGACAGTATGGACGATTCCTGCGCCCGCGAAGAATGGGACTGGAAGCCCACTTATGATATGGACTCTATGACCCGCGATATGATTCGCCATCTCCGCGATAAACTTCTGTGATTTTTGGAGTGTAAGTTGAAAAAGGGCCGAAACTTTCGATTTGAAAGTCTCGGCTTTCTTTTTGCTTTTAAACTGAAAGTAATGTATTCAATTTCACCTTTTGGTGATTTTCGTAATGCATTGTTACTCAGTTATTTAAATATTTTGCAAAAATTCTAATCCTTTTGGGTGTAAAAATGGCTTATTTGTGTAGCATTGAAAATCAATGAGTTATAAAATTATTAAAAAATTTTGTAAAAAAAGTTTTGAAAAAATTTGCAAATCAAAAAAATTGCCGTAACTTTGCATCCGGATTGAGGAAGTGAGGTTCTCTCAACGGAATCAGTCTATTGGTTATTAGTTTTAGTGTTATTAATTATGTGGTTAGTGAGAGCGTCCGCCTGTGAAGGCCGACACTCTTTTTTTTATGCCCAGCGCGTCAGCCCTGCGCGCAAAAAAAGAGTGTCGAAAGAGTCTTCGACTCACTGGGGGCCTAATCCCCCAGACCCCCTGGGTCGGCCTTCGGCCTCCGCCGAATAAACCACAACGGTTGATTTGGGGTTCCTGTCTTGAAACCCCTCCCTCGCCGCTTCGCGGCGGAATTCATTGAGGAAAGTTAGCCCTGCGCGCAAAAAAAAAGAGTATAAGCCGTTTCACTCATTGGTGAGAGGACTCCCCAAACCCCTCCCTCGCCGCTTCGCGTCGGAAGTTTGCTACCTTTCGGGCCACAAATAAGAGTGTCAATAGAGCCTTCGACTCATTGTGGAGAGGACTCCCTGTGAAGAGAATCGGACGGGATGGAGTCGGTCTGGTGGCGTTGATGCTTGAGACGGGACAGCTCCAGGGCCATTTGCTCCAGGCGGGACTCGATGGATTCCAGGAGGGCCTGGTTCTCGTCCAGCTCGTTATTGGTGTTGTTGTAGATTTCCTCGATAATGTTGTCCATATCCTGCTGGGACAGGCCGAAGGAGTGTTCCAGCAGAATGATGTCCTTCTGTTTGATGCCGTATCGGCCCGCTTTTACGTAGATGCTGGCCCGGAGGTCGTCATTCAGGGGCTCTCCGGCCAGGGCTATATGGGCCTGTCGGCCTTGGACGCGGTAATCGTAGATATAGGTACGGGGCGCTACCAGACGGTTGTTTTCTACAAAGTTCTGGACATTGCGCTCGAAATTGTTGCTCTGGATGAGGGTGAAGGCACTCCAGATACTGGGCACCAGGATGATGACCAGAATGGTGCTGATGGCCTTGCGGCGGCGGGAAGCCAGTTCTTCGGAGATGCCGGAGACCGTGGGGAATCCCAGGTACTTGACCATAAAGTACGTGGCCAGGGCAATGAACACACTGTTGATCACAAACAGATACAGTGCGCCAAAGAAATAATGCATATTGAGATGGGCCAGACCGTAGCCGGCGGTGCACAGCGGTGGCATCAAGGCGGTGGCAATGGCTACGCCCGAAAGCACCGTTCCGCGCTCCTTGCGGCTGTTTTCCAGTATACCCGCCATACCGCCGAAGAAAGCGATGAGCACATCGTAGATGGTGGGCGAGGTACGGGCCTCCAGCTCGGTGGGATTGACCAGCGACAGGGGAGAGGCCAGGAAAAACAGGGTAGAGGCAATCAGGGAGACAACGACCATAGCCAGCAGGTTCTTGCCGGCCAGTTTGAGCAGATCTACGTCGTTGGTTCCCAGGGCCAGGCCTGCGCCAATGATGGGGCCCATCAGCGGGGACACCAGCATAGCGCCAATGATGACCGCCGTGGAGTTGACGTTAAGGCCCACGGAAGCCAGGACTATGGCAAAAGCCAGAATCCATACATTGGGACCGCGGAACCAGATGGACGACTTGATACGGTGGGTGGCGGCCTCCGTATCAATCTCGTCAAAGATGTAGCCGTAGTATCTGACCACGCGGCGAAGTCTATTCCATATGCGATTGAAGTCCATACCCTTATAAATATTGGCGCAATTTAAGCAATTTTTCTTTATCTTTGTAAAGATATGAACCACGATATGAAAGAAATCACTAAAGGAATCCGCTACATTGGCGTAGATCATCTGGATCTGGATCTGTTTGAGAGTCAATATATAGTGCCGGAAGGTATGGCCTACAACTCCTATGTTATTATGGATGAGAAAGTAGCCATCCTGGATACGGCCGATGCCCGCAAGGGAGAGGAATGGCTCAAAAATCTGGAAGAGGCGTTAGAGGACCGAAAGCCGGATTACCTGGTTATCCACCATATGGAGCCGGACCATTCGGCCTCTGTGGCTCCCGTACTGGAGAAATACCCCGATGTAACGGTAGTGGGCAGCGCTATGGCCCTCAAGTTCCTGGGTCAGTTTATGCCCGATAAGCCGGTGGGAAAGACCCTGGCCATCAAGGAAGGCGACACCCTCCCGCTGGGCAGCCATACCCTCAAGTTCTTCGCCGCCCCTATGGTTCACTGGCCGGAGGTGATGGTGTCGGTGGATACCGCCACCGGCGTTCTCTTTTCGGCCGATGCCTTTGGCAAATTCGGAGCCCTGTGCAAAACCGCCTTCTGGGCCGATGAAGACCCCGACTGGGTGTGCGAAGGCCGCCGCTACTACTTCAACATCTGCGGCAAATACGGCCCCCAGGTGCAGGCCCTGCTGAAAAAGCTGGGAGGGGAGAGCATCAGCCTCATTGCCCCGCTGCACGGCCCCATCATCCGCAAAGACCTGGGTTATTACCTGGACCTCTATAATACCTGGAGCAGCTACGGTGTAGAAACCGAGGGCGTGTTTGTGGCCTATGCCTCCATCCACGGCGGCACGGCCGAGGTAGCAGAAAAAGTAGCCGAGAAGCTAAGAGCTATGGGCTGCCCCAAGGTGGCCACCTCCGACCTTACCAGAGACGACAGGGCCGAAGCCGTAGAAGACGCCTTCCGCTACGGAAAGATGGTGCTGGCCGCCTGTTCCTACGATGCCGGCCTCTTTACACCCGCACACGATTTCCTGCACTCGCTGCAGATCAAGGGCTACAGCAAGCGCAAAGTGGCCCTCATAGAAAACGGTTCCTGGGCCCCCAGCGCCGCCCGCGTAATGAAAGAGATGCTGGGCGCTATGAAGGAAGTGGAAATTGTAGGGGAGCCGGTAACCATCCGCAGCCGCTACAAAGAGGCAGATGAACCCGCCCTCGATGCCCTCTGTAAAGCCATCTTGCTATGATAATCAGAAGTAAAGCCCCGCTCAGACTGGGTCTGGCCGGCGGAGGATCCGACGTATCCCCGTACTCGGACCTCTATGGCGGCAATGTGCTCAATGCCACCATCAACCTGGCTGCCTATTGCTCCATCGAGCCCCTCAAATTGCCCGTGATGCGGGTCAATGCGGCCGATGCCGGCATCCGCCAGGAAGTGAGCCTGGGCACCGGTCCCGTGAATTCCGGCGCGCTGCTCATTGATGGCGTGTATAACCGCGTAATCCGTGACTTCGGCCCCATTCCTTCTCCGGGCTTTGCCATTACCACGTACAACGACGCCCCGGCCGGCTCCGGTCTGGGAACGTCTTCCACAATGGTGGTATGCATCCTCAAGTGCTTTGCCGAGTGGATGGGAATCCCTCTGGGAGACTACGAACTGGCCCGCCTGGCCTACGAGATTGAGCGAAAAGACCTCCTTCTGGCCGGCGGCAAGCAAGACCAATACGCCGCTGCCTTTGGCGGCTTCAACTTTATGGAGTTCCTTCCCAGCGACATGGTCATAGTGAATCCGCTCCGCGTCAAGGACTGGATCATTGAAGAGCTGGAAGCCTCTATGCTCCTGTATTTTACGGGCCGAAGCAGATCTTCGGCCGCCATCATCTCCGAGCAGCAGAAAGCCACGCGCAGCGGGGCCACCGAGGCCGTGGAAGCCATGCACCGCATCAAACAGAGCGCCATTGATATGAAGCTGGCCCTCCTGAAGGGGGATATGGCCCGCTTTTCCGCCATCCTGGGCCAGGCCTGGGAAGACAAGAAGAAGATGGCCGGAGCCATTACCAATCCCATGATTCAGGAAGCCTTTGACACGGCTATGGCAGCCGGTGCCATCTCTGGAAAGGTTTCCGGAGCTGGCGGTGGCGGTTTCATGATGCTTATAGTACCTCCGGAGCATCGCGTAGCCGTGATTGAAGCTCTATCCCAATTGCCCGGAAAGGTGGTCCCGTTCCAGTTTACGGAAAAAGGAGCCGTGGCATGGAAGTTATAGTCCTGGCCGGCGGTCTGGGTACCCGTCTTAGGTCCGTTGTCAAAGAAATCCCCAAATGTCTGGCGCCGATTGTATCCCGAGCACCGGAAAGGGCCGATTTGTGCTCGAACCCTTCTTTTGGGGCCTCTCGAGCACCAGAGGAGGCTAATTTGTGCTCGGACCGGCCGTTTCTTGGGTATTTGTTGGACTGGCTGGTAAGTCAGGAGGTGGACCATGTGGTGTTCTCCGTGGGGTATCTAAGAGAGCAGGTCATTGACTATGTTCGATCTGGTGAGTGGTCCTTTACTTATGATTTTGCCGTAGAGGAATCCCCGTTGGGAACGGGTGGAGGAATTCGTCTGGCTTTGGAGAAATGCCGTGAGAATCAGGTGTTTTTGGTCAATGGAGACACGTTCTTTCCGGTAAACTTGAAAGAAATGTCTTTCCAGTACGCCGTAACCCTGGCCCTCAAACCTATGAAGGATTTTGACCGATACGGTTCGGTATCTGTTGCCCCCCAACCGGTTTTGAGAAATTATTTTTCGGGACGGGACCCGAAAAACCAATTTCCCAAAACCTCCACAGAGCCTGCGCACAAGAATGACCCCCAACCGTCTATTTTAGAACCCCGACCGGTTTTAGGAAATTATTTTTCGCAAGGCTTTGCGAAAAACCAATTTCCCAAAACCTTCACAAGCCCCGCGCACGAAGAAGAGGACCGGAAAAACCAATTTTCCTCTGACTCCACAAGCCTAGCGCTACAAGTTAGAGCATTCCAGGAGAAGCAGCATTGCGAGGA
>JAEEQI010000015.1 GCA_016285215.1 Bacteroidales bacterium
TGATGGGCTCGATCTCCAGCGCCATGTTGCAGATGATCATCGGCAGGGCGAAATCCTTCATCGGACGGGTGCCGGGGACGGCCTTCAGCCACTTGCCCTTCGGATTCGAACGGCGGTCCAGGATGCGCTGGAAGGTCTTCCTTGCCAGATCGGCCCAATGTTCCTCGCCGGTGGCTACGGCCAGCTGGGCAAACCCCATGCAGGCAAAGGTGTTGGAGAAAATGTTGTAGGGAGCAATGATGGGCTTGCCTTCCCGGGTAAGGGAGAAGTAGAAGTCGTAATTGCCGTCGTGGCCGTATTTTTCCAGGAAGTGGGCTCCCTGCCGGGCACACGCGAGCCAGGCTTCATTCTTTTCTACCTTATTATAAAGCATGGCGAACATCCATACTTCGCGCCCCTGCAACCAGACAAATTTGTCGGTGTCAAAGACGCTGCCGTCCCGATTCAGGCAGGTGAAATAGCCTCCGCACGCAAGGTCTTGCGATTTTTCCAGCCAGAAGGGCAGGATGCTTCCCAGAAGCTCTTCACGATACTTTTTTGCCAGGTTTTCAAAATCCAGTTTAGTCATAGTGCTATATTTTAGACAAGGGAAACCTAATTCCCCGCTACAAAATTACAAACAAATATTAAATGCACAATAGTTTTTAACGAAATATTAAAAATAAATCTTGATTTTATAACAACCCGCCATTAATTGGGTTTGTGATTCTGCTCCGAATTGGTTATCTTTGTCGTAATTTGAATAATCACAGACCTATGGATCCCTTCCTGGACGACCTCCGGGGCCGTTACGCTTCCGAAAAAAAGACCATCCTCTCCCTATGCGAACGCGGAGAAAGTTTTTCACTGGCAGACCTGGCCAAAGAGCTGGGCACCAGCATCCCCAAAGTGTCCCGGGTGGTAAGCGACATGCTGGAAGACGGCTACCTGGCCGACCGCGGAAAACAGGAATCCGGAACGGGCCGCCGTCCCAGTCTTTACGGCCTCAACCCGGAAGCCGGATACTTTGTGGGCGTTGATGTGGGACAGGACAGCTTTTCCCTGGCCGTCACCGACTTCCCGGGACATGTACTCCATTTTGAAGACAACGTTCCCTACAGCCTCACCAACACGGAAGAATCGGTCCGCGGCCTCCGCGCCGCCGTACTGGCGTGCCTGCAAACCATGGAGATAGACCAGTCCCGTATCCGTTCATACGGGGTCAACCTCACAGGCCGCGTCAACCACACAACCGGTTACAGCTACTCCTACTTCATCAGCGAAGAAAAGCCCATCCAAGGCATTCTGGAGAACGCCTTCGGCAAGACTGTATCTATAGAGAACGACTCCCGAGGCATGGCCTACGGGGAGTACATGAGCGGCATTTCCGGAGATGCCGGCACCGTCCTCTTCCTCAACGTGGGCTGGGGACTGGGTATGGGAATGGTGCTCGATGGAAAACTGTTCCACGGCAAGTCGGGGTTCTCCGGAGAAGTGGGGCATTTCCCGCTCCTGGACAACCACCAGATCTGCCGATGCGGCAAAGTGGGCTGCCTGGAAACCGGCGCATCGGGACAGGCCCTGCAGCGTCTGATTGAACAGCGCCTGAAAGAAGGCAGTCCCTCCCTGCTGTCAAAGCCGTTCAAGGAAGGCACTCCCCTTACCCTCAATGACATCCTGGACGCCATCGAGAAAGAAGATGTGACCGCCATCGAGTGCGTAGAAGAGGTGGGGGCCACCCTGGGCCGCGCCGTAGCCGGCCTCATCAACATCTTCAACCCGGACATGATCATCATCGGCGGCCGTCTGTCGGTAGCAGAGCGCTACCTGATGCCGCCCCTGAAGATCACGGTCAACAAGTTGTCGCTCAACCTGGTAAACAGCGACACCGTCATCAAAGTGTCCCGCCTGGGTAAGACGGCGGGAGCCATCGGAGCCAGCCTTCTGGCCAAAAGCCGTTTGCTCAACAAGAACCTATAATCATATGGAAAACCGTCGTTCATTTTTAAAAAAGGGAGCGCTGGCGGCGGCCGCCGCACCGCTCCTGGCATCGGCCTGCAAGCCCTCTCCTGAAAAAGACAAATATGGCATTGAGCTGGACCCTTCCGTAGAATCAAAGCTCATCGTGCCCAAGGGCAAAGCCCTGCCCATCACCGGCACCTTCCTGGACGAGATTTCGCACGACATCCCCCACCAGAACTGGGGAGAAGCCGAGTGGGACCGCGACTTCCGCTACATGAAGGACATGGGTATTGACACCGTTATCGATATCCGCTGCGGCTACCGGAAATTCATCACCTACCCCAGTCCTTACCTCCTCAAGAAAGGCTGCTACATGCCTTCCGTAGACCTCATTGACATGTTCTGCCGCCTGGCCCAGAAGTACGGCATGAAGTTCTGGCTGGGCCTGTACGACTCCGGAAAATACTGGGACACCGGAGACATGAGCTACGAGGTAGAAGCCAACAAATATGTGATTGACGAGATTTGGGAACGTTACGGCTCCAAGTACAAGAGCTTTGGCGGCTGGTACATTTCCGGGGAAATCTCCCGGGCCACCAAGGGCGCCATCGAGAGTTTCCGCACCATGGGACGCCAGTGCAAGGAAGTCTCCGGCGGCCTGCCCACCTTCATTTCCCCCTGGATAGACGGCAAAAAGGCGGTGGACGCCGCCAGCGGCAGCCTTACCAGAGACCAGGCCGTGTCCGTAGAGCAGCACGAGCGCGAATGGAACGAGATTTTTGACGGCATCCACGAATACGTAGACGCCTGCGCCTTCCAGGATGGCCATATTGACTATGACGAGCTGGATGCCTTCTTCAGCGTCAATAAAAAGCTGGCCGAAAAATACGGCATGCAGTGCTGGACCAATGCCGAAAGCTTTGACCGCGACATGCCCATCCGCTTCCTTCCCATCAAGTTTGACAAGCTCCGCATGAAACTGGAAGCTGCCGGACGCTGCAACTATGACAAAGCCATCACCTTCGAGTTCAGCCATTTCATGAGCCCGCAAAGCGCCTATGCGCAGGCCGGTCACCTCTACGACCGGTACCGGGAGTATTTCGGCATTTAATTCTTTTTACTTGAGACAAAAAATCCGGCGGCCCCGAAAGGAGTCGCCGGAAAAAAGTCAGAAGGGAAGACTAGAAGTTCTTGGGAGCAGTTCCCTTGGCCTGGGTCTTGCCTTCACCATTCATGCTCCAGAAGATACCCTTTTCCATATTCTTGGCGTTGTAGTCCTTGAATTCTTCGGGAATGTTGACAGCATTGGTGTTGTACTCATTCTCGGGATAAGGGATTCTCTGGATGATGTTACCCACGGAAACACCGGAGCTGGCGCTCACAGCCGGATAGGTGAGAACACCGCTGTAGTAGTCCGGATAACCGGTACGGCGCTGCTCGGCCCATGCTTCAGCAGAGTTGGGATATAGAGCGATCCACTTCTGAATCATGATGCTGCGGAGCTGCTCCTCCTTGCTGGTACCAAAAGCGGGAAGGGCGGCGATGTAGTCGTTCTTCTGGGCGTCGGAGATGGTCTTGCTGCCACCGGAACGGGTTACGAAGACGGCGATCTCGTCCATGGAAGCCTTGATGGCCTGCAGGAAGATGGTCTGGGCGTCACCGTTAACCCAACCGCGGAGGGCGGCTTCGGCCTTCAGGAACAGGGCCTCGGAATAGGAGCTGTAGCACCAGGAGAGGTTCTGGCCCTTCACCTTGTTATAGTAGAAGAAACCGTCGGGCTCGTACATGTTCAGACGGGCATAGGTCTTGTTGCCACCGTGATCCTTGACAATCGTCTCTTCGGTATCGGAGGTGTAGTCGAAAGGATAACCATCCCAGCTGGAGTTGCCAGCGGTAGCCTCTTCCTTACCAGGCAGGAACCAGAATTCACGACGAGGATCCACAACGCCGGTCTTGTAACCTTTGTTGATACCATTCATCATGTCCATGAAGTCACAGTTGGTGAAGGTGTTGGACCAGTCGTTGAAAGTACGATCGTAGTAGTCACCCCATACGCTGGTGTCGCAGGAAATGCGGGCATAGTCGGAAGGGCTGTTGAAGCAACCATCGGCGGCAGCGGCAAAGCTGCTCTGGTCACCGCTACGCATGGCAAGACGCATGATGAGGGTGTTGGCGAATTTCTTCCACTGATTCCAGTCGTTGTTGAACAGGAAGTCATAGGAGCCGAGGTCCACCTGGCTGGTAGTAGTGCCCAGCAGGGTTACGTCGTTCTTCAGACGCTTGATGAGGTCGGGATAAATCTCGCTGGCCTTGCTGTAAGGGAGGGTTTCGCCCTTACCGGCACCAAATTTACCTTCAGCATCGAAATAAGGGCAGTCTCCCTGACGGTCTACAACACGCAGGAACAGGACGATGTTCCAGATGTCGTTGACAGCCTTGATGCAAGAATACATGGCCTGGTCGCCGCAGACTTCGTCAATGAGCCAGTACTCCTGGAGACGATCGGTATAGAAGTCGCGCCAATAGATGTCACCCCAACCAGCGTTGTAACGCCAGAAATCGGTCCAACCGAGACCCTGGGCGAAGTAGTGGGCGTACATGTCATCGTTCAGGTTGAAGTTACGCTGGTGGTCATTGGAAGAACCATTGTACAGCGAACGGCCGAAGATGTACATAGGCTGGGCAGAATCGATGGTAAGACCCGTGGAGGGCTTGTTCATCTCATCAAATTTAGCCGTGCAAGATACGAGGGCGATGAGAGCCAGTACAGGTATGATATATTTTTTCATATTCACTATCTCCCTTTAAATTAGAAAGCAATATTAAGGGCTACGCCAAAGTTGCGGGTGGCCGGGTAAGGACACAGGTCAAAGGCGGTAGCCATGAGGGAATTCTCAGTGAGGGCACCATCCGGGGTAGTACCAGGGGTGTGCTTGATGAAGTAGAAGAGGTTGGAACCCATAGCGGAGATACGGACATTGTCCACATAACCGTTGAAGGTGCGCTCCAGCCATTTCTTGGGCAGAGTATAGCTGATGGAGAGTTCGCTGAGCTTCAGGTAGGAAGCGTCATAGATGCACTCTTCAAGAGGAATATTGCTCCAGTAGTTCTGAGCGGTCACGGAAACGGTGTTCTTGGCACCGGACTCGGTGACACCCTCGACTACGAGGTCGGAACGGTTCTCGGTACGGAGACCGGTACCGGCCTTCAGGGTCATGTATTCCGTGGAGGAATAGAGCTGACCACCCTTCTGGAAAGAGAACAGGGCGTTGACACCCAGGCCCTTCCAGTTGAAGTTAAGGCCGAAGGAACCGGTGAAGTCGGGAGCGACGTTACCAATTTCAACATTGTTCTCCAGAATGGGCAGACCGTTGGCGCCGATGACCTTGTTACCATTGGCGTCGCGCTTGTAGCCGCTGCCATAAATGGTACCAATCTGCTGGCCCTCAATGGCATAGACCTTGGCGTCACCAGCAGTGGAGAAGTTGATGTTACCCAGCTGGTAGCGGTCCATGTCGATACCCATTTCTTCATTGTGGTAGAGTTCCACAACCTTGTTCCAGTTCTTGGCAAAGTTGAAGGTGGCACCGAAGGTGATGTCACGGGTACGGACGAAGTCACCGTTGAGCTGGAGCTCAAGACCCTGGTTCTGGATGTTACCAGCGTTGATCCACTGGTTCTGAACACCGGAAGAATAAGGAAGGGCTATCTTCATCACCTGGTTCACGGTATTGGAGTGATAGTAGGTGAGGTCGATTCCCAGGCGGTTCTTGAAGAAGTGCCACTCAGTACCTACTTCCCAGGAAGTCACCATTTCGGGCTTCAGGTTGGCATTGGCACGGGTGGTGGGATAAGTGATGTACTGCAGGCCGTTCACGCCGCTGGTGGTGCCCAGGAGGGTCTCCAGCTGATAAGGATCGGTATCCTTACCTACCTTTGCCCAGGAAGCGCGGATCTTACCGTAGTCAAGGAAATCCTTGTTGTAATCTACGTCCATAGCCTCGAGCATACCGGTGAGGAGGTAAGAGAGGGCCACGGAAGGATAGAAGTAACTGCGGTTGGCAGCAGGGAGGGTGGAGGACCAGTCGTTACGGGCGGTCACATCCAGGAAGAGGAAGTTCTTCCAACCCAGGTTGGCGAAAGCATAGATGGACTGGATCTCCTTCTCATAGATGGAGTTGTAGGTATCACCGTCCAGGGAGCCGGCCTTCACATAGAAAGCACCGTTGAAGGGGATATTCTTGGCAATGGCACGGAGCGTCTCGCTCTTGTAGTGCATGATGTTGCCACCAACACTGGCACCGAAGTCAAAGTCACCCCAAGTGTTGTTGTAGGAGAGGAGACCTTCGATGTTGTTCTCGAGCGTGGTGCTCTTGTTCATATCGTAGCTGGGCCAGTTGAAACCATTGTTCTTGTAGATCATGGATTCCTTGGAAGTGGAACCAACCCAGGTAATACCATCCTTCACCTTGAAGGTGAGGTTCTTCAGAATATTGATGGTGAGGGAGCCCATGCCGAAGAACTTGTGCTGAACATCACCGTTCTGGCGCACGTTCTGGATGAAGTAAGGGTTCTGGCAGTTGGGGCTTACCTCGTGCCAGTTGAGCTGGCCATAACCGCCGCTGGCAACCACGGTCTCGTCAATCCAATGCTCGGCGAGGTCGGAGACACGGATGCTGCGGGGCATGGTGAGGATGTTGAAGGAAGAACCATAAGCACCACGGGCCTGACGGTTGTTACCGGAAGTGTTCACGTAGTTGGCTTTCACATCGAGTTTGAGCCATTCGGTGAGCTTGTTGCTGGTCACATAGTCAACGCTGAGGCGCTGGATGTTGGAGGTCTTCACCACGGAGTTGGTCTTGTCGTAACCCAGGGTGAGACGGAAAGGATTGTCCTTGTTACCGCCGGCGAGGGTCACGTTGTGGCTCTGGTTGTTACCAGTGCGATAGAACTCCTTCCAAGGATTTTCAGTACCCATGTAAGGGATAGTGGTAGAACCATCCCACCAGTTGGCAACGGGAGCGATGGAACCCATCTGAGGACCCCAGGAACCGGAGGCCTGAGCATCGTAAACACCCAGGGAACCCTGGCCATACTTGTTCTGCAGGGCAGGGAAATAGGCGATAGGAGACCAAGTGAACTTGCCACTGTAGCTGACACCGATCTTCTCGTGACCTCTACCACCCTTCTTGGTGGTGATGAGAATAACACCGTTACCAGCACGGGAACCGTACAGAGCAGCAGCGGTGGGGCCCTTCAGCACGGAAACGCTTTCGATGTCCTCGGGGTTGATGTCGAATGCACCACCCTGGTGGTCCTTGGAACCCCAAAGACCGGCCTGGTCGGCACCGGGCATACCGCCGTTGTCATAAGGAACACCGTCCACTACATATAGGGGCTCGTTGTTGTCGGAGAGTGAGGAGTTACCACGGAGAACCACACGGGTGGATCCGCCGGCGCCGGTAGCAGAATTGTTGATCTGCAGACCTGCAACCTTGCCCTGGAGTGCATCGGTGAGGGTTGCGCCACCACCACGGGTGAGCTCTTCGGCCTTCACATCCTGCACGGCATAACCGAGGGACTTCTTTTCACGGGAGATACCCAGAGCGGTGACAACCACCTCGTCCAGGAGTTCACTGTCTTCGCGGAGGGTTACGTTAACGGGCTGACCGTTGAACACAACTTCCACAGTCTGGTAGCCGATGCAGCTCACCACGAGGGTGGCGCCCTTCGGCACATTGGTAAGCGTAAAGGAACCGTCCACATCGGTCATGGTACCGTTGGTGGTTCCGGCTACAACTACGCCAGCACCTATGACGGGGCCGATGTTGTCATTAACAACACCTTTTGCCGTCTGGTTCTGAGCAGAAGCCACCCAGGACATGGAAGCCAGGATGACCATCAGTAACACTGATTGAAGCTTTTTGAACATATAAAAATTGGTTAATAATGTGGATTAAAATGGTTTAGGTATCTACTCAAAAGCCTGTCCCTCTCTGAAAAGAAAGGAACAGGCCTAATAATCATAGCAAATATGCCAAGCTTTTCACTTGAAAGACTTAGTTAAGTCCGGCAAAAATAGAGTAATTTTAGGGAATCACAAAATTTTTCGGATGATTTTTGGTTTCTTTTTAAATATTTTATTAACCATACCTTTCATTTTCATACAAAAAGGTCTATATTTGTATATAATCAATATGACTATGAACCGTAAATCCCTCCTTCTTACTCTTACCCTGAGCCTCCTTGCTCTGGCAGCTTCGGCCCAGGAAGAAAACAGTTTTGTACACGAGCAGAGCGACGGCTACGAATGGCCCACAGACCCCACCGTCCTGGAAAAACTGGACGCCTGGCAGGACCTCAAGTTTGGCGTTCTGATGCACTGGGGCCTCTACAGCGTCCCGGGCATCGTAGAATCCTGGAGCATCTGCAACGAAGACTGGATTACCCGCCCCGAAGGTTCCACCTACGAAGGCTACAAGCAGTGGTACTGGGGCCTGTCCAAGGAGTTCAACCCCGTGGACTTTAACCCCGAGCAGTGGGCCAAGGTGTTCAAGGACGCCGGCATGAAGTACATGATCTTCACCACCAAGCACCACGACGGCTTCTGCCTGTTTGACTCAGAATACACGGACTTCTCCATTGCCAAGGCAGGTCCCTTTGCCGGCAACCCCAGGGCCGATGCCGCCCGCTACGTCTTTGACGCCTTCCGGGGCGAGGACTTCTGGATTGGCGCCTACTTCTCCAAGCCCGACTGGCACTGTGAGTGGTTCTGGAATCCCTACTACGCCACCCCGCGCCGCGGCATCAACTACAACGTGAAGCAGCACCCGGACTGGTGGCAGAACTATGTGGCTTTCACCCAGAACCAGTTGCGTGAGATTACCGGAGGCCGATACGGCCAGCTGGATATCCTCTGGCTGGACGGCGGCTGGATCACCGGAGACCAGGTGGGCCTTAACGAAGTGCTGGCCGATGCCCGCCGCGTAAGCCCCGGCCTCATCAGCGTAGACCGCACCATCCAGGGCCCCAACGAGAACTACCAGACCCCCGAGCGCAGCATCCCCGAGAAGCAGATTGCCCACCCTTGGGAGTCCTGCATCACCCTTTCCAATGACTGGGGCTGGGTGCCCAACGCACCTTACAAATCGGCCCGTAAAGTCATTGGCATCCTCTCGGAGATTGTGGCCAAGGGCGGCTGCTTCGTGCTGGGCGTAGGTCCTACTCCCACCGGCATCATCGAAGGCCCCGCCGTTGCCATCCTGGAGGTCATCGGAGATTGGATGGGCCGATGCGGAGAAGCCATCTACAATACCCGCATCACCTCCAACTACAACTGCGGTAAGACTTGGTTCAACGCCTCAAAGGACGGCCAGACCCTCTATGCCATCTACGCCCTGGAAGACGGTGAGGAGCTCCCGACCCAGATTACCTGGACCGGCAACCTCCCCAAGGGCGGCAAGGTCACCATCCTCAACAACGGTAAAAAAGTAAAGGCCACCGTCAAGGGTGACCAGGTTACCGTAAAGCTTCCCGCCAAGGGACTCAAGCAGGAGCCTATTGCGCTGAAGTTTGCGCTGTAATACGCTCCACGAACTCTTTTGGAGTCACGCACTCCATTTTTCTGTACCCTTCCCAGTCGGGATGGGTACAGAATTTTTTATCTCCCGTTATGACGACATCACAGGATGTTGCATCTGCAAAAGCCCAGTGGACATCGTCTTCGAAATCTCCGGAAGGATGCCGTAAAGCGCTTTCCACATTGAAGATGTCCACGGAATAAATATTAAGATAATTATTCAAGTGAAAAACAGCTTCCTTAAACCGGGTTTGAGAAAACCCTGGAGTCTTGGAAAGGATATAGGCCGAATCCAGGATACTTTGCGTTGAGATGGCGCCCTCCATTTTTCCAGTACATATGGCATCAAGAATAATGGCAGAAGCCTCAGAATTGGGACGAGGCTCCGATGACAAAATATCAACAAGGACATTCGTGTCCAGAAATGCTTTAATACGTCTTGACATACTTATTCCACAAATACTCAAGTTTAGGATCCTCTGCGAACTCCTCCGGAGTAGGTTCTCTTAATTTATCAACACACCGCAGATTCAAAATCTCCTGTGACACCTTATAGTCCTTAGGCAAATGAGGCCATTCTACGCGGGTTTCCCTGTCCAGGACATCCGCCACGTAAGCATTGAGGGAAGTCCCTCTTCTTTTCGCTTCCCGTTTTATCCTTTCCAGGAGATCTTCCGAAAAGCGGAAAGCAGTTTGTACATTGCGGCTTTTTCTTTCTACCGGATTCATTTGTATAACATTTTCCGCAAATATATAACACTATTTTTGTATTTGCAAGAAGAGACAAAAAAGGGCGGCCCGGATGGGTCGCCCTTGATGTGTTGGTAGAGAAGTGTGATTACTTCACTTCCTTGGCGTAGAACAGGACGCTGTAAGCAGAGTCGTTGTTGCAGGCAGCAGCAGCGGTCTTGTAGTTGGCAGCGTTGTTGGTAGCCTCGGAGTTGGGATATTTCACGCGCTGGGTAACGGTAGGATAACCGTTGTTATCGGCACCATCCTTAGGATAGTAAAGGACAGGGAAGCCGGTACGGCGGATATCCGTCCAAGCCTGGGTGGGCTGGATGATACCAAAGTGAACCCACTTCTGAGTCATAATGGCATTCAGCTTGTCACCGTAAGCATTCCAAACAGCCGTAGCAAACAGGGCAATCTCTGCATCGCTGGGATATTCCTCAGCCTGGAAGTCATTGGCCTGCGTGGTAGCAATGGAAGGAGAAGTGAATACGCTGTTGATGTTGGACTTGTAGTAAGCCTTGATGGACATTTCCATACCCTTCTTGAAGGCAGCCTCGGCATTACCGGTAGCATAGCCCTGCTTGTAGGCTTCGGCCAGGAGGAACCAGGCTTCTGCAGCAGAGATGATAGGGCTAACCATCAGGTTGTTATAGGTGAAGGTCTTACCGTTCAGACGGGCATAGTAACGGGTCTCTTCCGTATTGTGGGCAGAGCCGCTGCGCTCGTTCTGTTCAGCGTCGGTTTCGGTGGTGGCCATACCGTGGTACAGACCATCCTGACCGGGAACATACATAACCTTCAGACGAGGGTCATCAACACCAGTCACCTGCATAGCATCAATCATCTTCTGGTTGGCAGTGTTATTGATGTCCTTGTAGCCATCGCGGAAGTTTTCGTTGTAACGGAAACCATCTCTGTCGGACTTAACCTCGATGCTATTGTCAAGATCGGTCACCAGGAGGCGGGAAGCAGCCGTAGCAACGGCGCTCTTGCCTTCGTTGGTGAGAGAGCCCTGAGCGGCAACGTGGACACCCAGACGGAGCATCAGGGTGTTGCAGTAACGGAGCCACTTGTCAAGGTCACCACCATTGATGAAGTCCTGCTTGGTGAGCTTAGCCTGGGTAGTAGCACTGATGGTGCCGCTCAGGCTGTTGATATCGGTGTAAAGCTCATTCAGGCGCTTAAGGGCATAGGAATAAACCTCTGCACCGGTATCATAAGCAGCATAAGAAGCGGCCACATCACCGGTTACACCCAGATAGCAAGCCTTAGAGAACGGGATGTCACCCCAAATGTCTACCAGCTGGGTAGCGTGATCCAGCATAAAGACTTCGGCCAGGTCAACGAAGATCTTGTCTTCGATGGCGCCGTTCTCCTGTTCGTAGATACTCTCGAGCACACGGAAGTTGCGGAGGATATCGTAGAAGTTGTTCCAACGGTCGTTGGCATAACCGTCGTTGATGTAGTAGACAGTACCGCTGTTGTTCGAGAAACCAATGGTCTGAGCAAGTTTGCCAAAGTAGTTATCCCAGGTGTACATTCTCCAATAGCTGTTGAATGTATTCTGGTTACCGGCAATGAAGGTGCCTGTCATCAATTTATCGCAGGTTGCCGTGCTGGTCTTGGACGGATCCGGATACAGCTCTTCAAAGAGCTTGTTGGCGCAGGAAGACAGCATGGATACGGCAGCAACAACTGCTAAGATAGAAGCAAATATCTTTTTCATTGTCTTATCCATTTTTAGAAGTTGGCACGGAGAGAGATACCGAAGGTACGGGAGGTAGAAGTGGAACCGCCGATGCAAACCTGGTTGGCCCAGTTGGTACCGTCAGTAGCTTCTGCGTCGAAGATAGGCAGGTTCTTGTATACGAAGAACGGGTTACGTGCAAAGGCGGAGATCTTCAGGTTGTTGCACTTGAACTTGCGGGTGAAGCTCTCGGGAACAGCATAAGTGAGGGTGATCTCACGGCACTTCAGATAGGTGTTCTTGAAGATGGAGCCGCTGTAGAAACGGGAACCGCCGGTACCCCAGCCGTACTGTTTCTCCAGAGCCATTTCCTGGCTAACAATCTGGGTATTGGCCTTGCCGTCTTCGGTGACACCGGGAAGGATCACACCGTCGTGACGGACAGCCTCGCCGTTAGGGCCAACCTTGCCGCTGAAGGCAACAGCCTTGCCGTCGCCGTCCAGATAGTAGGACAGACCGCCGAGGGCTTCGTTACGATTGGGCAGGGACTCTACGATAGCACCCGTGTGCATATAGTACTGGTAAGGCATATTGAACACATCGCCACCAATCTGGAAGCTAAAGTTGGCATCCAGGGTCACGCGCTTGTAACCTACGGAGAAGGCGAAGCCGCCCACGAGGTCGGGCATTGCGTTACCTACCTTCACAGGGTCATTGCTACGGGCATAGTAACCATTGGCCATAACAATCTTGTTGCCCTTGTCGTCGTACTTATAGTCGAAGGAATAGATGTCACCCATCTTCTCTCCAGGGAAGGAATAGAGATAGACAGCACCGTTATCCCAACGAGCGTGCTCCAGACGGTCGATACCGTCGGCCAGCTTGACAATCTTGTTGGCGTTCCAAGAGAGGTTACCGCTGAGGTCAACTCTCCAGTCACGGTTCTCAACGATGGTACCATAGGCAGCCATTTCAAAACCCTGGTTGGTGAGCTCACCCACGTTCATAAGGATGGAGCTACCACCGGCGGAGCGGGCCATAGTGGTCTGCAGGATCTGGTCCTTGATGCGCTTGTGATAGTAAGTGAGTTCAATACCCAGACGGTTATTGAAGAACTTGTTATCCAAACCAACTTCGAATTCGTAAGTGGTCTCAGGACGGATGGCGTCGTTGCCCAGAGCAGCACCCAGCTGGTTATAAACATAACCGGAAGCAGAGGACTGGCTGTAAGCAACAGCAGCGCGGTACACCTCGGGGGCGAGACCTACGACACCGTAGGAAACACGGAACTTACCATAATCGTACCAGGTGGGACGGTTGGGGATCAGTTCGGAATAGATGAGGGATCCGTTTACGGAAGGATACCAGAAGGAGTTCTTGCCGGGAGCAAGGGTGGAAGTCTTTTCATTGCGGATGGTACCTTCAATGAAGAGGAAGTTGTCATAAGAGAAGTCTGCGGTAGCATACACGGCCTGCTTGAGGAGGTCGGAGGTGGAGCCGCTGGAGTTTCTGGTGTCGGCGCTGGCGTTCAGGTCGAACCAGTTTTCAACGGTGAGACCGCCTTTGGTACCAACGCTGGTGATGAGCTTCTTCTCACGACGTGCAGAGTAACCCAGGTTGAGGTCAATACCAAACTTGCCAAAGTCTTTCTGCCAGTTGAGGAGGGCGTCGCCATAGACAGTCTGATATTTTCTCTTGGTAACACCGTAGTAACCGCCGTAGCCGCTAAATACGGAAGCGGCCTCCTGATGTTCCTTCAGCTCGACTTCCTGACCGGTCCAGTCAGTAGCGATGCTACCTCTGAGGGTAAGGCCGGGGATAATCTGCCAGCTGGGAGATACGCTGCCGATGAAGCGCTGATTGTCTTCATACTGCTCACGACCCAGGATGTTCCAGAAGTACTCGTCCACAAGGGCAGAGACACCCAGAGGATACTCAAAGCCTTCGCTCGGATTCTCGTGATTGCTGCTGGTGTAAACGCGGTTCTTGTAACCGGCGCTGGTCACCGTGTGAGTACGATAGTAAGCCAAGTCTTCGAAGGAACCTACCATACCGGAGAAGTTGGTCACCAGACGGCTGATACGGTAAGGACGGTTCTTGATATACTCATTCAGATAACTCAGGGAGTAGTTCAACGTCAGGTTCTTGGCGATGTTCTGGCTACCTGCGAGTTGGAAGTTGTGCTTGTCCAGACGGGAATTGTACTGGTTGGGCAGGTTATCCATAAAGGTGTAGGAGAAACGGGTGCTGCCGTGCTCGGTACCGGCAGTTACAGCAATGTTGTACTGCTGGGTGAAGCCCGTACGGAAGATGTTCTTATACGGGTTGGAGGTGATGGCGTTGTAAGCCATATAACCGGACGGGGTGTAAATCTGACGGCCGTCATATTCGGGTCCGTAGTAGTAGTAACCGCCGCCGTCAGCAGCCATACCATAGAAGGAAACGGCAGGATTGCCGTTACGATCCTTGTAGGTGGTGGTGAAACCAAAGGTAGGAGAAGTGGGGTCGTTATCTACATCGTAGTAGCTCCAGTACTGATAAGCGTCACCAGGGCCGAAGATGGTCTGCATCTTGGGCATATAGGCAACCTCGTCAAAGTATACGGAAGCGTTGAAGTCTACGTGGACACCGGAGTTCTTCTTACCCTTCTTCATAGTGATGAGAACAACACCGTTAGCACCTTCGGAACCGTACAGGGAGGTTGCAGAAGCGCCCTTCAGGATAGAGAGGTTCTCGATATCCTCAACGTTGATATCGGCCAGACCGTTGGTTTCCATACGCTGCTGATCCCAGTAACCGTTGTTGTTAACATCTCCGTTGCGGATAGGAACACCGTCAACAATGATGAGCGGCTGGTTGGTACCAGTAATGGTGGAGATACCACGAACCTGGATGGAAATAGCACCCGTAGCACCACCAGGGGCGGTCTGGATGCGGACACCAGCGGCCTTACCGTAGAGGGCAGTACCCAGGGAAGGGGCCACGGTGGCGTTCAGGCTCTCAGCGGAGACGGAGGAAACAGCGTAACCGACCTTCTTCTCATCCTTGCGGATACCGAGGGCGGTAACGATGGTTCCTTCCAGCATTTCTGCGTCTTCTTCAAGAACCACGTTCACGGCGCCGCCATTCCAAGTAATGGTCTGGCCGGCATAACCGATGCAGGAAACCTCCAGCTTGTCGCCCTGATGGACGCCCGGGAGGGTGAAGGAACCGTCAATGTCCGTAATGGCACCATTGTGGGTTCCAGCTACCTGCACAGCTGCTCCGATGATAGCCTCACCGGCAGCATCTTTCACAGTACCTTTGACAGTGCTCTGGGCATAGGCGGTAAAGCCCATTGCCACAAAAGCCAATGTCATGGCTACTCTTAAAAAGAGATTTTTCATGTGCGTTTGGTTTTAAGTTAATAATAAATATTGGTTAGGGTTTAGTAATTTTGTAAAAAATTGTCTTATTTATTAAAAAATACTTGCGTATCCTGTAAGAAATATATACATTTGCAAAAAACATATATATGGAGTCTATGGCAATTCCCAAAAGGAAACTGATTGACATTAAGCCCGGAGTATTTGAAGCTCTTACAGTAAAAGCTAAAGGGAAAAGCATGTCCTTAAAAAGCTACATAGAACACTTATTGGAGGAGGATGTAAAGGAAAGACCGCACCCCGTGGTCCAAGGCGTGAGCGATAACCGTATTCTCAAACTAATTGGCTCCGCCAAATCCGTGGGCAATAATGCAGATGACATCAGGGACGAGAGGTTGCAATACATTCTATCAAAATGATTAAACGGGTTTTCTTTGATACCAACCTCTTGTTGGATTTACTGGATGAAAGGCCTGGTTTTGAAACAGTTGCTCAGATTCTTCAGTTACATTCCGACGAAAGAATCCACATATGTGTGTCTGTTCTTTCTCTGGCAAACATTGCCTATGTTCTTAGAAAAAGGGAATCGGCCTATACCATCCCCACATTAAAGCAAATAGCAGTGCTATTGGATGTTCTTCCCATTGATGCCGAACAGTTTGATAGAGCACTTATGCTGGATGGACCTGATTTCGAGGACCTTCTTCAAGCCTCCTGTGCAATAACAAATGGCTGCGAATGCATTGTCACGCGGAATGTTAAAGACTTTAAGATAAAACCTGGCCTGAAGGAATCTCAGGCACTTCCACCCGTTTATTCCCCTCCGGAGTTTTTAGAATTGTACCACAGCTAGCAAAAGAATCGTATTCATATAAGGACACTTATATATTACGATTCTATGATGCAACCATCCTTTTTCAATTACGCACAGGCAATCTACAATAAGCGCTATGATGCCGAGGAGATTGCTTACCACACCTGGTATAACGGCACTAAGATGCTGGGGATGTTCCAGGTCTTCTGTCAAGAGACTCTCCATCGAGCCGGCGTCACCCCGGGAGAGATTGATGAGTCTCTCCTCTTCAGCTACCGCCGGTTCTGTCTGGAAGAAAAAGGCAACAGCTTAGTTACTGTAAACCGGAAACTCGCCCCCATCTGCCAAGTCCTCAAAGTGGCGCAGGCCGAAGGGCTTTATTCCCCTTTGTCGGCAGAATCCCTCAAATCTGCTTTCTGTCAACGGACTCCCCGCCGTTATGGCCCAGAGGCCAGTCGTTTTCAGAAAGAGGGGGGTGAAGCAGTACGGTATCTGTCCGACGCCCAACTCAAGAGTTTAGTATCCTATTATAATTCTTTGAAAGACTCTTATGTCCGCGATTCGCTGGATTTATTCTTTTTCTCTTTTCACGCCTGCGGACTCCGAGTGTCAGATATCGTAACACTGGAGTGGTCTCACATACTGTTGGATCATTGCCGGCTCAGAAAGGTGATGGTCAAATCAAAAAAGCGGCTAGAGATTCCCCTGTCCGAGGCGGCAATCCAGATTCTTCGCCGATGGAAAGAGCGGCAGCCGGAGGGTCGCTTTGTCTTCGGCCTTCTGCCAGATGATATGAATTTGGAGGCGGATGCGGAGATGGCACGCGCCATCGATAATGTCAACCGGACAGTGGGCCGAAGGTTAAATGCCGTCGGGCGCCATCTGGGGCTTCCTTTCCCGCTGGGAATGCACGTGGCGAGGCACAGTTTTGCCGTCAAGGCTCTCAATTCGGCCCGGGTAGACGTTCATTTGATCAGTCACTTATTAGGACATTCTTCTGTACTGGTAACGGAGAAAGTTTATGCTAAGTTATTGTTACCCACGCTTTCAAAAGAATTAAATGAAAAGCTTTCTTTTTTAGAATATGGGATAGAAAAATGATAAAAAGAAGAAAAATTGTTGCCGTTTCAAAATAAATACCTATATTTGTATTAATAAACCCACGCCGGAAAATCAATATTTTTAAAAATAGTATCTTATTTTTTAATAAATAAGACATTTTTGCAAAAATACTAAACCCTAACCAAATATTATTATTAACTTAAAACCAAACGCACATGAAAAATCTCTTTTTAAGAGTGACCATGACATTGGCTTTTGTGGCAATGGGCTTTACTGCCTTTGCCCAGAGCACTGTCAAAGGTACTGTGAAAGATGCTGCCGGTGAGGCTATCATTGGAGCAGCTGTGCAGGTAGCTGGAACCCACAATGGCGCCATTACGGACCTTGACGGTTCCTTCACCCTCCCCGGCGTCCATCAGGGCGACAAGCTGGAGGTTTCCTGCATCGGTTATGCCGGCCAGACCATTACTTGGAATGGCGGCGCCGTGAACGTGGTTCTGGATGAAGACGCAGAAATGCTGGAAGGAACCATCGTGACCGCCCTCGGTATCCGCAAGGACGAGAAGCGAGTCGGCTATGCTGTGAGCTCTGTTTCTGCAGAGACTCTGAACGCTACGGCTTCCCCTTCCCTGGGCTCTGCCCTCTATGGTAAGGCTGCCGGCGTCAGCATCAAGACCGCCCCTGGTGGTGCTACGGGTGCCATCTCCATCAACGTTCGTGGTATTTCTTCCATTACCGGTACCAGCCAGCCGCTCATCATCGTGGATGGCGTGCCCGTACGTAACGGCGATGCCAACAACTCCGACTACTGGAGCGACCAGCGCGTCAACTCCAACGGTTTGACCGACATCAACGTGGAGGATATTGAGAACCTCACCATCCTGAAGGGCGCTTCCGCAACTTCCCTGTACGGTTCCGAAGGTGCTAACGGTGTTGTCCTCATCACCATGAAACAGGGTAAGAAGAACAGCGGTATCCACGTTGACTTCAACGCCTCCGTCCAGGCCGACCAGGTTGCTTACATGCCCACCTATCAGACCACTTTCGGCCCTGGTTATCCTTATGCTTTCTGGTATCTGGGTCTGAATGAGGATCCTACCGACCCCAACTATGGTTTCTTGAAGAACCCGCGCACGGATCGTGATGGCAAACAGACCTATGGCCCTCAGAACACCTATTACTACTTCGGTCCCAAGTACAATGGTCGCGAAGTTTATACTCCTACGGGTTATCGCCCTTACAGCGCCCTCACATCCAACCCTTGGAGCGAGGTTTTCCGCACGGGTATCACCCAGCAGTATAACGTGGCCGTCCAGCAAGGTGGTGAGCACGGACATTTCCGTTTCTCCTACACCTTCATGGACAACCGTCCCAACCAGTACAATTCCCATCTTGGCAAGCACAACTTCCAGGTTTCCGGCAGCCAGGACATCACCTCCAACGGTGCTGTTAAGCTGGGCTACTCCGTGAACTATATGCTCCAGAGCGTTAAGAACCGTCCTTATCGTACTTCCCGTCTGGTTACCAACTATGGCGGTATGTTCGGCTCCTTCGACCCGGTGGGTGTATATCGTGAGCGCACCGTAACCGCAGCCGGTTACCAGAACCGGGTTTATACCAGCAATACTCATGAGAATCCGGCCGAAGGCTGGGAGTACAACCCGGCAGTCAGCGCTCTTATCGGCGAGTATTACTGGAACATTCTGGGTAAGGAACAGCTGGAAAGCAACAACCGTCTCATCGCCAGCGTGACTCCTTCCTGGCAGATTGTCAAGGGTCTCACCCTAAAGGGTAGCATTGCAACTGACTATACCACCCAGAAGCAGGAGAACAAGGATTACGCAGGAACCAACTCTATTCTTGCCGGTAGCTACCAGGGCGGTTATACGCTCCAGCACCGTCATTACACCACTATCTATGGCGACGCCCTCCTGAACTGGGATTACAATATCACGAATGACATCAACGTGAATGCCAACATTGGTTATTCTGCCCGTCGTGAAATGTATACAGCTACTTCCAGTTCCACCCGTGGTGGTCTCACTGTGGAGAACTGGTTCAACCTGGCTGCTTCCGCCGAGCGCGGCAACACCGGTATGGGTTATTCTGACTTCTTGAAACAGGCCGTCTTCGGCACTGTGGCTTTCTCTTATAAAGATTGGGCTTATTTGGAAGGAACACTCCGTAACGAGAAAACGTCTACCCTCCGCAACCAGAGCTACTGGTATCCTTCCGTGAACGCTTCCATCATCCTGAGCGAACTTATTCCTATGCCTAAGTGGGTAGATTATGGTAAGTTCCGCGTATCCTATGGTGAGGTGGGTAATGCTCCCGCCATTTACAAGGCCCCTGTTGCTTATAATCAAGCCACCGCTTCCGGTTATGTTTATAACCAGCTTGGCATGAGCATCGGTAACGATGGTATTCGTCCCGAGCGTACCAAGGAATGGGAGTTGGGTCTGGAAGGTAAGTTCCTGAACAACCGTGCCGGCTTCGAGCTCTCCTGGTACAACAAGCGTATTGTAGATCAGATTCTGGAAACCACCGTTCCTGCCTCCTCCGGTGTTACTTCTATGCTTATGAACATTGGTGTTCTGCAGAACCGTGGTCTTGAATTTGCTGCCTACGGAACCCCTGTAGAGACGCGCGATTGGAGACTGGATATCAGCGGTAATATCGCCTGGAACAAGAATAAGGTGCTTAAGCTTGCTGACGGTGTTGACCGCCTGCAGCACGCCCGTTGGGACAATGGTGCCGCTTATCTGTATTCCTTCCCCGGCGAGACTATGGGCGACATCTATGCATTCGCTCCCGTAGAGGATAAGAATGGCAACTATGTCGTAGATGAAGATGGTTTCTATAAGGTAACCGATGAACCCGTCAAGGTGGGTAACGCTATGGCCGACCTTACCGGTGGTTTTGCCTTTGCCCTTAGCTACAAGCGTTGGACCCTGGATATGAACTTCAACTTCCAGATTGGCGGAACTGTATTCAACATGCCTTATCAGTATATGATGGGCCTGGGTACCCTGTCCGATTCCATGCCCTATCGTGATGTTGAGCACGGTGGTATAGCTTATTATACCAACGAAAATGGTAAGAATGTTCCCTACTCGGGTGATATGAGCGCTGTTCAGGTGAAGCTTCCCAACGGCGACATGTCCACCATCCACTATGATGGTCGCATTCTGCCCGGTGTTAAGGAGAATGGTGAAGCCAATGATAACATCATCAGCCAGGAGCTCTTCCTTGAGGAAACTTATGGTTGGGGTGTCGGTGGTTACCTCTTCTATTCTCACGCCATGTTCGATAACACTTATCTGAAATGCCGTGAGATTACTCTCACTTATTCCGTTCCGGATTCCCTGCTTCGCAAGTTCAAGTGCAATAATCTGCGTATCTCCGCGTTCGCCCGTAACCCGTTCTACATCTACAAGAATCTCCCGATTTTCGATGCCGAGGCTACTGACGGTACTTCCTGGACTTCTCAGGTCTGCATTGGCGGTTCTACCTCCACCACCAGAACTTACGGTCTTTCTCTGCGCGTCAACTTCTAATCTGACATGACCATGAAAAAGATATATTTCATTTTTATTACCCTCATCGCTCTGACCGCCCTGTCCTCTTGCAACAAGAAGGATTTCGACGACAAGTATAACGATCCGTCAAAGTCGACGTCAGTAACGCCTGATAAGATGATGACCGGTGCCTTTATGGCTGGTCGAGACTATACCTTCAACGCATACTGGCGTATGTACACTTGGGACAATTATATGGGCAAACTGGCTCAGACTATTGGCTTCGGTGTGCAGAGCGGTACTATGTATTTCGTCAATGACGGTTACGCCAGTGACCGTTGGGGAAACTTCTATAAACTGCTTACGCAGTATCGTGTAGCGCAGAAAACATGGGAAGCCGAGGATGAAAACCTCCAGAAGGTAGACCGCATTTTCGTAGCTCTTACCGAGGTGTTCCTCTATGACCATCTCTCTCAGATCGTTGATATTTGGGGCCCCGTTCCTTTCACGAAGGCTGGTTTCCTGGGATTGACAAGTGATATGGCCGATGCCTATGCCCCTTATGATTCCGATGTGGATCTGTATAAGATGATGCTTACCAAACTGGATGCACTTTATACAGAAATTACCAGCATCAAGGAGAACCAGCCTGAAGTGCTTACTGTTCTCAAGAGACAGGATTTCTTCAATGGCGGTGACCTGGACAAGTGGCTGGCTTACACAAACGCCCTTCGTCTCCGTTTGGGTGTCCACGTGGCGGCACAGGGCTCTCTCACCACTGAAGGAAGAGCTGCCGTCGCATCGGCTGCCACCCGTGTTCTTCCTACTGATTGGGCTAGCTCCATCAAGGTTATTTCCGACTTTGACGGCTTTAACTATTGGGAAAATTTCCGCGATGGTTATAAGGATATCAACGCTACCGCCAACCAGAAGATGATTGACGCTATGCAGATTACCGGGGAGAACGACCCTCGTCTCCCTGTCATCTACTTCCCTAACGCTGCCGGTGGTTACTTTGGCGAGTACATTACCGAAACTACCGAAGAGCAGAACGAGCACAATACTTACAACGAGTATAAGGATCGTTACTATGCCCGTCTGAACGGTGCTACCTTTACGTACAACAACCTGCTTCAGAGTCCCGTGTTTTCTGCGGCCGAAGCATACTTCCTTCTTGCTGAAGCTTATCAGCAGGGTTATGCTACCGGTAATGCAAAGAACGCTTTCATTAAAGGTGTTGTAGCTTCTACCGAGCAGTATTTCAACCAGAATGTAAACTCCGACCAGAGTAAGGGGTCCAACAGCGAGTACTTTAAGAAGTTCACCGCTGCTGATATTCCTTCGACTGCAGAGGTTGAGGCTTATGCTGCCAAGGTATGGGACAAGTACACGGACAAGATGGAAGCAATCATGACGCAGAAGTGGCTTCACTTTGGCATCATGCAGCCTTCGCAGGCATGGACCGACATCCGTCGAACCGGCTATCCCAAGCTCAGCTATCCTGAGGATAAGGGTGCCAGCGTAATTGTTTCCAACATCGCTCAGCGTGTGAAGTATCCCAACAGCGAGGTGACCAACAACAAGGCCAATTACGAGGCCAACACCGCCAACTTCAAGGACGACTACTACACTGTCCTCTTCTGGGCAAAGGAAGTTAAATAATTAGCTTTTGTCATCAATTAGGGCGACCCTCACCGGGCCGCCCTTTTTTGTCTCTTCTTGCAAATACAAAAATAGTGTTATATATTTGCGGAAAATGTTATACAAATGAATCCGGTAGAAAGAAAAAGCCGCATTGTACAAACTGCTTTCCGCTTTTCGGAAGATCTCCTGGAAAGGATAAAACGGGAAGCGAAAAGAAGAGGGACTTCCCTCAATGCTTACGTGGCGGATGTCCTGGACAGGGA
>JAEEQI010000167.1 GCA_016285215.1 Bacteroidales bacterium
TTCGGCCCTGGCGCAGGCCTCGGCAGCGGCTGCCAAACCCTGGAAAACCTTGCTCAAGCGTCACAAGGCCGATTATCAGGCCCTCTTTGGCCGCGTCTCGCTGGACCTGGGCCGTACGGATGCTTCCGTGAGCGCCCTGCCCACCGATGAGCAGCTGCTGCGCTACGCCGACGGTGAAGCCAACCCCGAGCTGGAAGCCCTTTACTTCCAGTATGGCCGTTACCTCCTTATCTCCAGTTCCCGCACCCCGGGCGTGCCCGCCAACCTGCAGGGCCTCTGGAACGAGAGTATGGACCCGCCGTGGAGCAGCAATTACACCACCAACATCAACCTGGAAGAGAACTACTGGCCGGCCGAAGCCGCCGCCCTCCCGGAGATGCATCAAGTCCTGCTGGGCTTTGTGCGCAACCTGTCGGTAACGGGGGAGCGCAGCGCCCGGGATTATTACGGCGTACAGCAAGGCTGGTGCGAGGCCCACAACAGCGATATCTGGGCTATGACCTGCCCGGTGGGCCTGGGCTCCGGAGACCCTTCCTGGGCCAACTGGAATATGGGCGGAGCCTGGCTGGCCACCCACATCTGGGAGCACTGGCTCTTTACCCGTAACCGCCAAGACCTGGAGCGGGACTATCCCGCCCTCAAAGGCGCGGCGCAGTTCTGTCTGGGCGTGCTGGTGAAAAAGGACGGCAAATGGATCACCTCTCCTTCCACTTCTCCGGAGAACATCTATATTACCCCCGAAGGCTATCACGGCCGAACGCTCTATGGCGCCACGGCCGATCTGGCTATCATCCGCGAATGCCTTACCGATGCCCTGAGCGCCGCCCGGGAGCTGGGAGACGAGGCTTTTGCCCGCGAGGTGGAGGCCGTGCTGCCGGATTTGAAGGAGTATCAGACAGGAGCCTCCGGCGCCCTGCAGGAATGGTATCACGACTGGGCCGATGAAGACCCTCACCACCGCCACCAGTCCCACCTCATTGGCGTCTATCCCGGCCATCAGATTGTGGCGGGGACGGAGCTGGCGGAAGCTGCTCACAAGACCTTGGAGATCAAGGGCTTTGAGACCACCGGTTGGAGCTGCGGCTGGCGCGTGAACCTCTATGCCCGCCTGGGAGACGGAGAGAGTGCCTACAAGATGTACCGCCGCCTGCTCCGCTATGTGAGTCCGGACGGCTACAACGGACCCGACGCCCGCCGCGGCGGAGGCACCTATCCCAACCTGATGGATGCCCATTCTCCCTTCCAGATCGACGGCAACTTTGGCGGCTGCGCCGGGGTGCTGGAGATGCTGGTGCAGTCTGCTCCGGACGGGGTGGAGGCGCTTCCTGCCCTTCCTTCGGCCTGGCCCAGCGGAAAAATAAAAGGCGTCCGCACCCGGACGGGGCAGACGCTCGATCTGACTTGGAAAAACGGGAAGGTAACCCGTCTTAAGCTTAGTAAGTAAACACGGCGGTCACGGGGTAGTGATCCGACACGAAAGGTGTCTCCAGATACTCCTTGGTCACGCGCTGGAAGTTGTCGCAGGACTTGAAACCCTTGTAGAAGATGTAGTCGATGGCAGGGGTGCCGTCCACTTTGCCCCAGTCGTGCCAGGTGGTACCGTTGTCGGTCTCGGTGGCGGTGATGCGGGCATCGTCCATCAGGTTGCGGAGGTCGTTGAGGCAGGGATCGGTGGGATAGACGTTGAAGTCTCCGCACAGGATCATAGGATAGCCCTCGGGGTTCATTGCGCCAATGCGCTCAACCAGCAGGATGAGGCCGTTGCGGCGGGCTTCCTTGCCCACGTGGTCCAGGTGGGTGTTCACAAAGTAGAAATGCTTGCCGGTGGTGAGGTCCTTGATGAGGGTCCAGGTGGCGGTGCGCTTGCAGGCGGCGTCCCATCCGTAGGAAGGAACTTCCGGGGTCTCGGAGAGCCAGTAGGTTCCCCAGTTCTCCAGTTCGGCCTTTTCACTGTCGTAGAAAACGGCCATATGCTCGCCGTCGGAGACGCCGTCTTCACGGCCCACACCCACGTACTTGTAACCGGGGCAGTTTTCCTGCAGGTATTCCAGCTGGAAGTCCAGGGCTTCCTGCACGCCAAACACCAGCGGGTGCTGATCCATTACCATAGCAGCGGCTGCCTCGCGGCGGTTGGGCCACACGTGGTCTCCGTCGTCGGCCGTGCCATAGCGGATATTGTAAGACATTACTTTAACCGTAGCCGGCTGTTTTTGATCACAGGCTGCGAGGAGGGGCAGAAAGGCTGCCAGAAGAAGGACGATTTTTTTCATTGTATTGGCTAAAACATTTTAGGTTCTAACGCAAAGATACGAAATAAATGTGTAAATTTGCATAATATGGCGAAACGAAGCACCATAGCAGCCATCGTCCTGGTTGCAGTCCTTCTGGCGGGGATTGTATATGCCGTTACCAAGCTGTATACGGATATGCCCCAGGAAGAAAACATCCCCACACCCGCCCCCTCGGGCTGGAGTGTCCTCCGTGCCGTTCCTTCAGACGCCGCGGCCGTCCTGGTCTTTGACGGATCCTCCAAAAGCGCCCACATCCTGGCCGATTCCACAGGCCTCCTGCAGGCCGTCGTAGCCCCCGGCAACGACGCCTTTATGGCCTTCATCCAGTCCCTGGACCGCCGCAAGATGGCCGTTTCGCTGCACAACAGCGGCACGTTGGTTCCCTTGGTGGCCGCCCAAATCCAACCCACCGATACTTTGGCCAAACAGCTGGCCGCAAAAGCGGGGCTCAAGACGGCAGAGAAAGAGGGCTTCCTCATTGCTTCCCGTTCAGAGACTTTCGTGAATGCCAGCGTCCGCCACATTACGGAGGGCCTGTCCATCCTGGGTACCGGCCATCTGCAGAACCTGGTGGGCAAGGTGTCCGGCTCGGTGGTGGTGCTGGTGTCGCACGCCCATTCGGCCAAACTCCTCCAGACTTATGCCGGCAAGGAGTGGCAGAAGGGTTCCTTTGTCAAAGACCTTACCTCCTGGAGCGCCTGGACGCTGCAGGATCTTCAGAAAGACAACATTCTCCTCAAGGGTATGGCCCTTCCCGGAGAGGCTTCGGCCAGTTTCTTTAACGCGTTTGCCGGAACTTCGGCCCAGGTGGCGGAATTCCCGGAGGCCGTTCCGTATTATACCGCCACGGCGGTGGCGGTTCCCATTCCGGACGTGGAGGCCTTTATGAGCGCCCGCCGCAAGGAAGAAGACGGCTACGGCCGCCTGGGTCTCTTCAACAAGAGCCTCAAGGCCAAAGCCGGCCGCACCCTTTCTCCGGAAGAGTGGTTCCGCAGCCTCCAGCCCCGCGAGATAGCCCGCATCACCTTTAACCAGGACGGCCACATCCGTGAAGCAGTGCTGGTCAAATCGGCCAAAGATTCCAAGCAGGCTCCGGCTCCCAACGAGTACGCCGGCTGCCTGGCCCAGGTGGCGGGAGAGAGCTTTGGGGCCATAGATACCGTCTATGCCTCCCTGGGGGGCAAGTGGCTGGCTTTTGCAGACGCTCCCACCGTAGAGGCCCTGCAGGATAAGTCCATCAAGGAGTATACGCTCAAAAACAGAATGGCCGATGCTTCGGTCTCCCTGGGCGGCGGCCTGGTGGCCTATGCTTCGCTTACGGATGGGCCGGACTTTCCCGTCCGTCTGCTTAGCAAAGACCTGGCCCAGCCCCTTCAGAAGTGGGCTCTGGGCTCCGCCTTTGTGCCGGCTTCCGCTTCGCTGGACCTGTCGGAAGAGTATCCTTCCCTCCGTGTGCAGCTCAGCACCCACACCCTCAAGAGCAACAAGGTACAGGTAATGGAACGCGATACCACCGTTGAGGTGCCCGCCGGTCCGTTTACCGTGTATAACTACTTTACCAAGAAGAACAACCAGCTGTACCAGAGCAAGAGCCTTTCCATCTGTCTGAACGACGAAAATGGAAAGGGTGTCTGGGGCATTCCTTTCAAGGAACCCCTCTGCGGCCGGGTACAGGACCTGGACTATTACAAGAACGGAAAAATCCAGTTCCTCTTTGCTGCCGGGGACAAGCTGTACCTGCTGGACCGTCTGGGCCACTGGGTAAACGGTTTCCCGGTCAAGCTGCCCAAGGCGGTGCTCCTGGGCCCCGATGTGTATGATTTCACCGGAGCCGGCGGCTACACCGTGATGGTGCTGCACAAAGACAACACGCTGGAAAGATATAACCTCCACGGCCAGAAGCCGGACGGCTGGAAGGGGATTGCCGCCCCCGAAACGGTCAAGAACCTGCCGGAACTGTTGGAAGTTAAAGGAAAGAACTATTGGGTGGTTCGCACGAGTGTGCGTACGCTGGTGTATCCCTTCACCGGCGGAGAACCGCTTGTCAAGGAAGAGGGAAACAAGATGTTGCGACCCGACACGGAGCTCAAGGTGACCTCCAAGGGAGTGAGCGGAGAATGCTACGACGGCCGCAACAGGGAATTCAAACTGAACTAAAACCTATTAGAATACCATGGAATTCAAATCTGTCAACAAGATCCTGCAGGAAAGTATGGTCAGGAACTGGGACCGCCCGGCGCTGACCAACTACCAGGGCATGACGCTGGCTTACCGTGAGGTAGCCCTCCGCATTGCCA
>JAEEQI010000168.1 GCA_016285215.1 Bacteroidales bacterium
GGCTCACCAGGATGCAATCGAAGATGTTGGGGTCTCCCCTGTAATAGAGGGAGCCTATGCCGTCGTCCAGCATCTCCCAGAAAGGGTTGAAGAAATCTCCGGATTTTACCTCTGCCAGGTTGCGGCGGCCGTGGAGGTACTGCGACAGGGAGGCATCGGCCGGATTGTCGTTCATATCTCCCATCACCACGCACTTGATGCCGGCATACTTCTGCTGCATCTGACGGGCGTGGGCGTAGGCGATTTCCGCTGCACGGGCCCTCAGATCCTGGCCCTTGTCTCCCCTGCGGGAAGGGAAATGGCACACATAGAAGACGAAGTGCTCTCCGTCAATGGTGCCGTGCACCATCAGGATGTCACGGGTACGGAAGTCTTCCTGCTCCTTCTTATTATAGGTGGTAATGGGAATCTTCGTGTTGAAATCGTACGGGATGGCCGCACTCTCGATGAATTTGAAGCGGGCGGGGTTGTACAGCAGGGCGCAGTCTATGCCGCGGCGGTCCGGACCCTCGATGTGGACTATCTTGTAGTTGGCATTGGCTATGGCCGGCTCTTTGACCAGGTCTTCCAGCACGTGGCGGTTCTCTACCTCGGCCAGGCCCATTACCGTGTGCCACATGCCGTTATCCTCATGCATGTCCGCTATCACGCGGGCCATGTTCTTGAGTTTGACGGCGTATTTGTCGGCCGTCCACTCGTTGGCTCCGTCGGGCAGGTACTCGTAGTCATTCTTGCCCTGGTCATGCACCGTGTCAAAGAGGTTCTCCACATTGTAGAACCCAATGATGTGCCGGTGGTTTTTCTTCTTGGCATTTCCCTGGACGGGAAGCAGCAGCAGGATGGCCAGTACGGCCAGTATGGTCTTTCTCATAGATAATCCATTAACAATCACGCAAAGTTAATGTTTTTTTCTTACTGTTTTTGGTAAGAAACACACAAAGAGCATGTGAAACAACATTATCTTTCTTATCATCCTTGCTATTTTGAAAGACGATCCGTATGTTTGAGAAGAAACCTAAAGCGCCAGGCGTTTCTAATATAGTAATTTTGTTATCAGAAAAATAATTATTACTTTTGCTGCCGTATGAGAATCATTGCGATATCTACGCTTAAAACCTTCTGGGAAAAACACCCAGATGCAGAACAGCCACTAAAGGAATGGTATATAAAAACTTCCAGGGCACAATGGGAATCGCTGGCCGATATCCGCAATGATTTCAACACTGTAGACTATACTGGAAACCAGCGATATGTATTTAACATCAAAGGCAATCGTTACAGGCTGGTAGCCGCCATCAAATTTAAGCCGAAACTGGTGTATATACGCTTTAGCGGCACCCATAGCGAATACGACAGAATTGATGCATCAACCATATAAGAAAGAGGGATATGGCACAGATAAACAGCGAACAGCAATACAAGGCTATGATGGCCCGTATTGATGAACTTTTCTTTGAGACCGACGAGAATACTCCCGCCGAGGATCCGCGTCTGCTTGAGCTGGATCTTCTCTCTTCTCTGGTAGAGGAATACGAAAAGGAGCACTTCCCCATTGAAACGCCCTCCTTGTCAAAAACACTCAACGAAAGGCTGGCCGATAACAAATGGACCCAGAAGGAGATGGCGGGCCTGCTGGGAATGACGGCAGCACGCCTTAATGCCATCCTGAGCGGGAAAGCCAATCCCACTTACGAACAAGCCAGGACTATATCCCAAAGACTGGATATAGACCCGGCTATTGTTCTGGCAGTATAATCTGCCTATTTCAGTCCCCAGAATTTGTTGGTTGTGGGATCTTCGGCCTTGATGGCGGCAGCCTTGTCGGTGGGAAGGTTCACGAAGAAGGTGATTCCGGTCTTGGTCTCCAAATCCTTAACGGACATAGCGAACTCCTTATACTCCTTGGTGGTATTCTCGTGTTTGAGATAGAAACCAGCCGCAATATAGCTTCCGCCCTTGAGACGCAGGAGGGCCTTGTAATAGGCCTTGGGAACGGCCACTTTTTGTTTGCTTCGATCTAAAACGGTGGGACAGTCTGAATCTACCATACAACCGGTTACCACATATAGGGTGTCGGAGGTGGAACTCCACTTGCGTACAGCCTTCTCCAGCTCTTCCCAGACGCCACCGTTGAAATCGTGCAGCTGGGGCGTTACATTGCTGCAGTAGAAGGTATGCTGGTTGGTCATGGCACCGCCGGCACGGTCGGCCGAAGGAATCTGGTGGCCGCGGTCGTAGTTAACATCAGGGTAACTGCCGGTAGTTACATCGCACTGCTTGCTCAGGAAGGGATCCTTTTCCCAGTTGGAATTGCTCCGATCCACGCGGTCCTTGGCAAAGTCTGCATACAGCGGATAAGCCACCCAGTCCGATACCAGGCAAGGCTCATTGTAAGAGAAGGAATAGTCCCTTACGCGGTCGAAGCGAAGGATGGTGGTATGGGCATGCCAGGCCGAAGCATTGGTTACCTGCGGCAGCTCCATCCAGGCGGGAACGCTCTTGTACTGGTCTCCGGCATCGTCCGGAAGGACAACCTGGCGCTCGGTGGACACCGTCAGATTCGTGATTTCCCAGGTGGGGGCAAACTCCGTAGTGCTCTTATAGATAAAGGCAATCTTGATTTTCTTGCCCTTGAAAGCGCTCAGCGAAACATTACCGGACTGGGCCAGCTCAAAGTAGCTGTAAGGAACCAGCCACTTGGGGACCTCGCGGTCCTGCCAGGTAGCGCCATCATCGGCCGAAACCTTTACCATAAAATGTTCCTTGGGATCGGATACTTTGTCGTCCTTGGAGAGATAGGCAAATGCGTGATCAAAGTAAAGGTAGACATCCGTAGTATACTTGGTAAGGTCAATCTCCGGAGAGATGAGCCAACTCTCGGCCTTATAATTGGAACCGCTTCCCTTGGAGGCCGTGGCTTGAACGCCATATTTGGCATTTGCAGAATCGAACTTCCAGATGGAGCCCTCGAAACCGCCTTTTTCCTTATCCTGCACGGTGAATTTTCCCATACCCTTGGTAAAGTCCTGGGACAGGATGAGAGCGGGCTGGGCACCTCCGCCTCCACCGGGTTCGGGCTGAGGGGTGGGATTGGGATTATCCTTGCCGCAAGATACCAGGAGAGCGGCCGAAAGAAAAACAAAAACCAGATGGCGATACTTCATAATGCGTTCATTTATGTGCTAGTCTACAAATATACGCAAAATTTACAAAAAAGCGGCCCGGGAAATCCCGGGCCGCCTAATATCATATAAGTCAGAAACTATTCAGAAAGAACAGCCTTCTTGAACTGAACGTACTTGTTGCTACTTTCCGTAACAGTTACATTGTACACAAACTTGAAGTAGCAATCCTTCCAAGATTTATCTGTCGGACGAGTGAATGTAGTGGTCTGGTTTGCAGTAACCGTTCCAGTAAGTTCAGAAACAGGGGAAGAGAAATCAGCGTTGGTAGAAACAATCAACTTGAAACTGTTCACGCTGGTAACAGTGACACCACCATGTTCAACAGAGACAGAAGCTACATCAAAGTCAGTCTTGGTCTTGGAGAAAACCTCACGGTCCGTGTTTTCAATGTTCTTACCGCCAATTCTCCAGGGCTCAGTGGTAAGGTTACCACCAAAACTCCATGTAACACCGTCCTGAGTTACTTCACCAGCAGAATTATAGTTGTTATTACCACCATCTACTTTGGTGCTGCCATCAAGGGTAACCTTCTTTTTGGTGTCACCACCTTCGCCTTCACCGCCTTCGTCGGCAGGTTTAACGGACATAAAGAAACCATTAGCCATCTGAGGGGAACCACTATGAGAAGCCTTAGGACCCACAACAGTAATGATATCTCCTTCCTTTACACCCTGTTTGGTAAGAATATCGGTACCCTTAGCACCCAAACCGGTAACAAGTCCATATACATAAACCTTGCCCGATTTATCTTCGACGTAGAAGTTACTATACTTATTGTACTTGGTAGGGTCTTTACTATCCATTACAATACCGGTAACCGTACCTTCCAACAAATAAAGCTTATCAGGGTTATCCGTGAGAGCATTAAAATCAGCGCAGGTTATGGCCGTTGCAGAGGAGTGGCTTTCGTAGTAAGCGTTCGCCATCTGAGGGGCGTTATTATGAGAACTCTTAGGACCCACAACAGTAATCACATCTCCGACCTTGACACCCTTGGTAGTAAGAACATCCTGACCGGATGCGCCACCTGCCTCGGGGAGAAGACCATAGATATAAGCGATGCCCGTACCATCCTGGATATAGAAGTTACCATACTTATTGTACTTAGTAGGGTCCTTACTATCCATCTTAATCTCGGTAATAACACCCTTGAGTCTGTAGAGAGCAGTGCCATCAGGCAGCTTGTTGAATTCATCAACGGTGATTTCCTTGATGGCGCCCTTCTGGGTGATAGCCAGTTCGCAGGTGTAAGCCTCATTACCCTGGTTGGTGCCGAAGGTAACCGTGGTCTCGCGGTCGCCACCCTCGTTGGGCAGGGCCTTAAGGGTTACCTTATCAC
>JAEEQI010000016.1 GCA_016285215.1 Bacteroidales bacterium
ACCACTTCATCTCCAACAAGCACTCCGACAGCGACGGCCCCAACAACCTCTACTATTCCGGAGGTTTGAGCGCCACTCTCACCGGTTCCTATGCCGGCGGTGAAACCTATCGCTTTGGCAGTGAAAAAGACTATACCGTTATCCGTTATGCCTGGCTGTTCCTGGAGAACGCAGACCGCATCCCCAATGCCGACCCTGCCCTCCTGGCCCAGAAAAAGGCCGAAGCCAAGATGTGTATGGCCATTGCCTATGCCCATATGCTTCGTTTTGTGGGCGGCGTTCCCATCCTGGACCACGCTGTGGTTACCGGTGAGGAAATGAACTTCCCCCGCAACACCTTTGCAGAGACGGTAGATTATATTGTAAAGCTTTGTGACGAAGCCGCTCCGGATCTGCCCTGGTACGTAAGCGCCAATGAAGACGGTCGTTTGACCCGCGCCGCCGCCCTGGGCCTGAAGCTCCGCATCCTTTGCTTCGCCGCATCGCCCACCTTCAACTCCGACACCAAGTTCCATCCGCAGGCCGACGAGTACAGCTGCTACACCAACTATAGCGCTGCCCGCTGGCAGGCCGCCAAGAACGCAGCCGACGAGTTTATGCGTCAGCAGCTCTCCAACGGTCACTATGCGCTGGTACAGGCTACGGCTTCCGATCCCACCAAGGGCATCCGTCCCCGCGATTATCGCCTGGCCTACCGCAGCGGTTACTTTGACCGTGGAAGCACGGAGGCCATCATCTCCATCCGCAAGAGCAACAGCGGCAGCTACCACGACAAGCACATTGACGTGCAGGACGACTACGGTAGCGGCGGCTCCCTCAACTGGGCCAACAAGTTCCCTTGGGCCGACGGTACTCCTTTCCCGGAGGACTTCGACTGGGAGAACCCCAAGAACTGGCCTGAGATGCCCTTCTTCAAGAGAGATCCCAACGGCGACCTTCAGGTTGGCTCCACCATCCTGATGGAAACCCGTGACCCTCGTCTGTACGAGAACCTCTGCGTTCCCGGAGACAAGTGGAAGAACGACGTAGTGGGTCCTACCTACGACAACGCCAAGAGCCCCAACGTGCAGGACGGCTGCACCGGTTTCCTTATGATGAAGTATGTGCTTCAGCAGGATGGCGACCGCAGCACCCCGCCGCACTGGTGTATGATGCGTTTCGCCGAGGTTCTGCTCAACTGCGCCGAGGCTTACAACGAGGCCGATGGCGGCCCGTCCGACAAGGCCTACACCTGGGCCAACGCCGTGCGTGAGCGCGTGGGTCTGCCCCCGCTCGCCGAAGGTATGTCGCAGGAAGAATTCCGCAAGGCCCTCATCCTCGAGCGCGAGCTGGAATTCGGCTTTGAAGAAGTACGCTGGTTCGATATGGTGCGCTGGGGCCTGAAGGAAGCCTTCACCACTCCGTTGAAGAAACTCATCCCCCACGGAAATAAGCAGAACAACGCCGATGATTTCACTTACACCACCGGTGATGCTTATCCTTCCCGTAAGTGGTACACCGACTTCGATACCAAGTGGTATCTTACCCCTATCCCTTCCATTGAGATCAACAAGGGATACGGAATGACTCAGAATCCGGGTTGGTAATCTTTAAATGTACCCGAAGATGAAAAGACTATATAAATATATTGTACTTCCGCTTCTGCTTATAGGCTCCGTGGCGCTGGCCCAGGAGAAGTCGATGCTGGATTCTATCTCGCTGGGTAACGCCTTCGGGATCAAGGCCAACATCAACCTTTCCGCCGGCAGCGAACTCTTTGATAAGAGCCCCGAAACGGATATTACCAATGCCCTCTACGGGCAGTTCTCCGGACTCCTGGTCAAGACGGGGTCCAGTGTGTACGACTCCAACCAGTCCAAGCTCAAGCTCACTATGCGCCTGCACGGTCACAGCCCGCTTGTGCTGGTAGACGGCTTCCCCCGCGAGGCAGACGACCTGATGGGCCTTGAGATTGAGTCCGTGACCGTTCTCAAGGATGCCGCAGCCGCCGCCCTGTACGGTGTCAAGGGTGCCAACGGAGTCATCTCCATTACCACCAAGCGCGGATCCGATTCCCGCCTCAAGGTAACGGCCAAATACCAGTACGGTCTCCAGAAGATGTTCCGTGCTCCGGAATTTGCCGATGCTTATACTTATGGCTTCCTTGTCAACGAGGCCCGTACGCTGGACGGTCTCCCTACCAAGTACAACGATGCGGAACTGTTTGCCCTCTACAGCGGCCAGTATCCGTACGCTTATCCCAATGTGGACTGGTGGGGCGAGGTCTTCCGTGACCACGGAGACAACCACCGTGCCCAGTTCACGTTCCAGGGCGGTAACAAGAACTTCCGTTACTTTGCTGCCGTGGATTACCTCAAGGAAGACTTCCTTTATAAGAAAGCCACGTCCGACGACCGTTACAACGCCAACCATTACGACAACCGCCTGGGCATCCGTGCCAACGTGGATGTGAACATCACTTCCACCACCGCTATGAAGGTGAACGTTATGGCTCGCCTGGCCGAGTTCAACAAGGGCAACTACAGCGGCCGCATCGAGAAGACCCTGTACAGCCTTCCTTCGGCCGCCTTCCCGGTGAAGCAGGCCGACGGCGTGTACGGCGGAACTTCCCTGTACGGTGCCATCAACCCGGTGGGCCAGATGCAGGACTCCGGTCAGAAGCAGTATTCCCAGACCAAGGTGCTGGCCGATATGCTGCTCCGTCAGGACCTGGGTATGCTCTTGGAGGGCCTCTCCATTGACGCCAGCGTAGCCTTTGACTACATTGGCCGTCTGAGTGAGGATGCCACCAAGGAGTACCGTTATTCCGAGCTGCTGAGCACCACCGCCGCCCAGGGCAACCAGAACTACATCCTGAGCGAACAGGTGTACTACGGTGTTGACTCCAAGGTGGTGGAATTCAGCCACTGGTTCTCCAACCTGCAGATGAAATTCGAACTTCAGGGCCGCGTCAACTGGGCCCGTGACTTTGCCAAGAACCACCTGGAGACCCACCTGGCCTACCGCCAGCGTTCCTGGGTCATCAGTGGCCGTAACGAGTCCTCCAAGACGCAGGAAATCCTAGGTTCCGTAAGCTACAACTGGAACCAGCGCGTATTTGCCGACCTCGTCCTCAACGGCGCCGGCAGCGCCTATCTGCCCGCCGGCAAGCGTTTCCACTTCTATCCTGCCCTGAGCGTAGCCGGTATCATCTCTACCGAGCCCTTCATCAAGGCTTACGCTTCGGCCGGTATGGCTGGCTCCGATGAAGACCTGGAGCACGAACTCTGGCGTCAGAACTACGTGAGCGGCAAGGGCTATTACTTTGGCGGCAGCGGCGGTACTTCCTACAGCGGCCGTGCCGAGAGTGGCATTGCCTCCACCTCCCTGGCCCCCGAGCGCTCCAGCAAGATTACCTTTGGTACGGAGATGAAATTCTTCAAGGAGCGCCTCGCCATCAACGCCGAGGGCTTCCTGGAGAAACGTGACAACATCCTCATCTCCCCGTCCAACGTGTCTGAGGTCATTGGCCTGGAACTGAACGAGCAGAGCCTGGGTAAGCAGTCCTACAAGGGTGTAGACCTGTCCCTGGCCTGGAACGAGCAGAGAGGGGCCATCGACTACGGCGTGTACGCCAACGGCGGCTGGCTCTGGACCAAGGTCATTGACGACGGCCAGGCCTTCCAGCCTTACGACTACCTCTACCGTGCCGGCAATCCCGTGGGCCAGAGGTATGGCCTGGAAGTGATTGGCATCTTCCAGAACCAGATGGAAATCAACAACAGCCCCCGCCAGACCTTTGGCGAGGTCCGTCCCGGCGACCTCAAGTACCGTGACCAGAACGATGACGGTGTCATTGACAAGCAGGACCGTGTGAAGATGTTCGGTTCCTCCACTCCGCTGCTGCAGTTCGGTTTCGGCCTGCACTTTGGTTGGAAGGGTCTGAAGGTTTATGCAGACTTCCAGGGTATGACCGGTGTTACCGTCGACCTCCTGGACAGCCCGCTGTATCAGCCGCTGGTTTCCAACGGAACCATCTCCAAGACCTTCCTGAACCGGGAAATCACCTGGGCTCCCGACCGTGCCGACCTGGCTACTATGCCTCGTCTGACCACCCAGGAGAACCCCAATAACTATCAGGCCAACTCCCTGTGGTACCGTGACGGCTCCTTCATCAAGCTCCGCAACCTGGGAATCTCCTATACCATTCCCAAGAAGGCCCTCAAGCTTTGTGACGCCACGGTTTCCATCACCGGAACCAACCTGTTCAGCCTGGACAACATCCACTTTGCCGATCCTGAGCAGATGGGAGCCTACTATCCTTCTACCCGTGTGTACTGGGTAGGCGTCAAGTTCAACTTCTAAACCGGGAACCGATATGAAAAAGATATTCTACATTTTATCGCTGGTGGTCCTGAGTGCAGGTTGCCACGTCCTGGATTTTGACGAGACGTCTTCCGACTTCACCCGTGAGGATATGCTCACCAGCTACAGCAACATTGAGAAGGTGCTCACCAATGTCTATGGCTATATGCCCAACAAGGACATTTATGATGTGAGCAGCGCCCTGCGCGACTGCGGCTCCGATGATGCCGAATACGCAGATCCGGAAGCCACCGTCCAGCGCTTCACCAACGGCAACTGGAGCGCCATCTCTACCGTTGATACCAAGTGGGAACTCTTTGGCGGCGTCCGTGCAGCCAACGACTTCCTGGATATGATTTGGGACGAAGAAACCAAGGACATCAAAGAGGAAATCAAGGAAAACCTCTCCATCTTCAAGTATACTTCCAAGTATAACCAGCAGATGGATATGCTGGCCCTGTTCCCTTACCAGGCCAAGGTCCTTCGCGCCTACTATTTCTTCGAGCTGGCCCGCCGCTACGGGGACATCCCTATGCCGCTGGTTAAGCTCACAGCAGCCGAAGCCAACCAGATTGAAAAGACTTCCTTTGAAGAGGTCATCAATTTCATCGTAGCCGAGTGCGACGAGGCCGCCGCCAAGCTGCCCAACACCTATGTGGGTATGCTGGACGACCAAATTGGCCGCGTGACCAAGGGCTTTGCCCTGGCCGTCAAAGCCAAGGCTCTTCTGTATGCTGCCTCTCCGCTGCACAACCCCACCGGAGACAAGACCAAATGGCAGAAGGCCGCTCAGGCTGCCAAGGCCATTATGGATATGAACTACTACAGGCTGGATGCCGCAGAAAAGGCCAACAACTACACCTCTCCCGAGGTCATTATGGCCATCTGCCGTTCTGAGAGCTCAAGCCTTGAAAGGAACAACTACCCGGTACGTCTCACGTACGGTGACCGTAACAGTATGGGAGGAAGCTTCCCCACCCAGAACCTGGTGGACGCTTTCCAGACCAAGAACGGTTTTGACATCACTTTGGGTGCCAACGGTTGGGAAACCGCCGATCCCAATTTTGATGTGACCAAGCCTTACGAGAACCGCGACCCTCGTTTCGCCCGTGCCATCCTGGCCAACGGAATGAGCTTCAAGGGTACCACCATCGAGACCTATGTGGGCGGCAAAGACTATTCGGCCACCCGTTCCGATCTGGGTACGGTGACCGGTTATTACCTCCGCCGTTACCTCGTTGAGGATGTGGACTTTACTCCGGAAGCCAAGAAGTCGGCCAAGCATCAGTGGATTGTTTACCGCTATGCCGAAGCCCTCTTGAGCTTTGCCGAGGCCGCCAACGAGTATCTGGGTAGCCCCACTGACGAGTCCCTGGGCATCAGCGCCCTTGCCGCCCTCAACCAGGTGCGCGAGAACGCCGATATGCCTTCCGTGGAGGTTACGTCCTACGCCGATTTCCAGAAAGCCGTGCGCCGTGAGTGGCGTGTGGAATTCGCCTTCGAAGACCACCGTTTCTGGGATGTCCGCCGCTGGGATATCGGCCAGTCCACGCAGGGTCAGGTAGACGGTGTAGAGATTGTCAAGTCCGGAAACACGTTCTCTTACAGCCGCAAGGTTGTGGAGAGCCGTCCCTGGTCTGCCAAGATGAATCTCTTCCCCATCCCTCAGTCCGAGACCTTCAGCAACCCCAACCTTACTCAGAATACCGGATGGAACTAACCCAAGAATAAAAACAATAGCCATATGAAAACAATAATCAGAACCATTGCTTGTTTGGGTGTCCTTGGCCTGATGGCTTCCTGCCAGATGTACGAGATTGACACGCAAATGACTCCAGAAAAGCAGGCCGCTTCCATCCGGATGGTTTGCGATGCCCTGCCTTCCTATACCGTTGCGTCCACCGACGCCAGCGCCGTTACCTTTAACGTAAGCGCCAACACCCCCTGGACCATCACCCGTTCCAGCGGAGCCGACTGGTGCACCGTTACCCCTTCTTCCTCTTCCACCGGAGCCCTCATCTCCGACGTGTCCGTTACCTTCCAGGACAACGCCACGGCCCAGGACCGCAAGGTTACCCTTACCATTAAGGCCGACAAGGTGGGTATTCCCGTGACCGTTGAGATTACGCAGGCCCGTAAGGGAAGACTGTATGTGACGCCCGTGGCCGGTGACTATTCGGCCCTTGGTGGTCCGCTCACCTTCAACGTCCAGACCAACCAGACCTGGGAGGTGCATTCCAGCGCCAGCTGGCTCACCTTCAACCGTGAGTCCGGCGAGCCCGATCCCGACGGCCGCACCTTCACCATCATTGCCACCGCCGCTCCCAGCGATGTTCTGGAGCGCACGGCTACCGTTACCGTAAAGGCCGGTGATGACGAAGAGAGCTTTGACGTGACCCAGAAGGGTGTCTTTGAACTTACCGAGATTACCGACAGTTTCCTGGGCAACGGAGACTGCCAGTTTGTGTTGTTGCGCACCAACCTGCCCTGGACCATTATGGCCGACAAGGACTGGCTGCTCTTTGATGAGTATTCCGGTACCGGTGACGGTTCCCTGATTCAGATTGAAGCTACCGCCCTGCCCAACGAGGGTATGGCCCGCAAGGCCCATATCACGGTAAAGGCCGGTGGCGTGGAAAAGACCTTTGAGGTGTCCCAGGACGGTGCCGTCTTCGAGATCGTGGCTCCTGCCTCCACGGAGATGGATCCCGCCGGAGAAGAGATTCTTCTGGAAGTGAAGTCTTCCCTTTCGTGGGACGTCTCCACCGATGTGGATACCTGGACCGTAGAAAAGGCCGATGCTACCCACATCAAACTCACGGTGCCCTTCAATACTGCCTTCCAGGCCACCAAGGGCAACGTGACCATCAAAGGACCCAATGGGGCCGAATTCAGTCTCGAACTCACTCAGGCAAGCAACTTCCAGTTCAATGGACACTACGAGGTGCTCACCGACGGCAGCGTCAAACTCTTTGGCGACCAGACCAGCAACATTACCTTGCTGGGCGGCATGCGCTACGGTTCCATCGAACTCAAGCTCAAGGAAGTAAGTTTTGGCGAAGGTGGTAACTTCTGGTTTGAATGCAAGGCCAAGGATGAGACCGCCAATACGGATTGCCAGCTTTATAACTGGTGCGCGATTGGCAAGACCCGTCTGCGTGCCGAGGGCACGGCCAACGGCAAATCCATGAACACGGCCGGCACCAGCTATATGAGCGAGACGTATACCCTTTCTGCCGATGAGTTCAATGCCCTGACCAGCTATAAGATGACGGTGACGCCCAATACAGCCGACAACACCCTCCTGGATATGGAATTCACCTACAATGGAACTTCCAAGTGCGTGGCCTCCTGCCAGAATCCTTTCACCACGGCTGGTTTGAGGGGAAATACCTTCATCGGTTTCCACACGGCCTCCGCGGCTTCCTGGGTTATCATTGAGTCTTGCGACGTCACTTTCCTTGCCGAAGAATAAGCATTCTTTAAGCCATGAAAAAGTTATTTCACATCATAGCAGCCACCGCCCTTCTCGGAGGGCTGGCAGGCTGCGGCCAGAAAGAGCCGGAAGTGGTCCAGGCTGTGGATCTCCGCTACCGGTGTGAGAGCGAGTACAACCTCGCTGCCACCGGAGCGAAGGCCTTCACCATCGTGGTCACTTCTTCCGCTCCCTGGTCTGTCACCAGCGCTCATCCCGACTGGTGCATCATCAGCGAGGAAGAGGGCGAAGCCTCTCCCGCCGATGCCGTGCACGTGGGCCAGGGCACCAAGACCAATGTCCGTGTGCAGTACTACAACAATACCGGCCTGGACGACCGTACCGACCAGATTACCATTCAGAGCGATTACTGGATAGGTAAAGTGATTACGGTAAATCAGAAGGGTATTGCTTACCTAAACGTTCCTACGGAGGAGCTGGAGCAGCCGGTGACCAAGGCCGGCGGCGACATCACCTTCCACGTGAACGCCAACCAGAACTGGAGCGCCCAGGTCACGGAAGGCCACTGGCTTTCCATCCTCGACGGTGCTACGGGTACCGGTAACGGCACCGTAACGGTAACGGCCGAAGAGAATGCTTCCGAGCTCCGTTACGCCAAGGTAACCGTTTACGATCGCAACAAAGTGGCTATGGCCACCGTCAACTTCACCCAGGACGGCGTCCAGCTGGTTCCTGCCGCCAACGAGATCCGTGCCAGCTATGACCAGCTCTCTGCTTCCGTTGACATTACCGCCAACGCCAAGTGGCAGGTGGTGAAGGGTGCCGACGAGGCCGGCTGGTTCACCATCGATACGCCTACCGGCGAGGGCAACGGCACCATCAAGCTCACCCTCACCCAGAACGACGGCGCTGCCATCCGCAAGAGCTCCATCCTGGTCCGCAACGTTTCCACCAACCCCGATGATCCGGTGGTTGAGAAGGAGGTCGTTGTAAAGCAGGCCTACAAGGTTATGCCTCAGCGTTACATCCTCAACGACGACGAGATTGCCAAGTTCGATCTGGAATGGGCCAACGCCCCGGTTTACACCAAGGATGTGGGTACCCTGTTCAAGGCCCAGAGCCGTCTGCACAACAGCAATATGCCGTTTGGTACCTATACCTTCCGCTGGAGCAACTTCACGGCCGATCCGGCCGGAGCCGAAGGCCTCCGCTGCCGCCACTGGTTCTGCTTCCCTGAAAGCTGCGAGCTCAAGTTCGATATCCGCCCTGTGGACGGCAAGATCAGCTTCGACTTCAACGTGGCAGGTGACGGCAACAAGCCCAGCATCGACGCCTACACCAACGTAGACTTCACGCAGCCCATCGAGATTACCTACAAGTTTGACCCGAGCGGCTCTGAATACTGCAAGGTGACCTATCTGGTGAACGGTGTTGTGGCCGGTACCTTCGAGACCAGCGAAAAGCTCCTCCGTTCCGTCAAGTGGGGTCAGAGCGTCAATATGTACTTCGGTGCCGACAAGTCCGGCAGCGCCATCCTCGAATGGTACGAGTACACCGCTCCGCTGGATTGGGACGAGTAATCAAAGGACCTTTAAATGAATGAGATTATGAAGACAATCGATAAATTTGCGATCCTTTGCATAATGACCGCCGCCTTTGGGGCCTGTACCCAGGATCCCACTCCCGAACCGGAGCCCGTGGATCCCGTAGAGACCCGGACGCTCACTTTCGTCATCCCCGACTATGTGGTCGGGGAGGGCGAAACCGTTCCGCCCGTCATCAAAACCGCCTGGGCACCCGGAGACCAGATTGTGGTCCACGGTGAATATGCCAAAGACGAGGTAGTGGTTACGCTGGAAGCCGGCGACATTTCGGCCGACGGAAAGACGGCCACCAAGACGGTGGACGGTCTGCACCCCTACAAGAGGAGCGACTGCGCCAGCGTTCTCTATGCTTCCTATCCCGCCAGTGCCGTTCAGAACCTCAAGCACTGCTTCTTCTACAGCGCTTTCAAGAATGTGAACGAGCAGCTCCTGGCCGCCTGCAATTCCGGCGACACCTTTGCCTTCCGGAATGTTTCGGCCCTGGTAAGCTTTAAGGTTAAGGGAGACTATGACAGCTTCTCCTTCACGGCCCGTAAGGACGTTGCCCTGAGCGGCGACCTCTTCCAGGTCAAGATTACCGATACCGAGACCAACCTCAAGCAGTATCTGGAGAACCCGTCCACCACCATTATGTGCGATGAGCTGGTAGCCGACGGCGAAACCGTGAACTATCTGTTTGTTCCCGGTGGCTTTGACCTCCCCGGCGGTTATCTGCTCCGTTTCTACAAGGACGGTGAGGCCATTATGGGTATGAAGGATGTAGATCCTATCATCGTGGCCACGGGCGGCGAACTGATTCTGGGAGATGTTACCGACATCCTCACGCCGGCCGCCGACGATATCGACCCCGGCCTGGCCACGCCTGTGGACAACGTTGCTTCGGCCAACTGCTACATCCTCACCGAGCCCGGTCTGTTCAAGTTCAAGGCCGTTGAGGGTAACTCCTATGAAAAGATCGTAGGCGGTGACCACGCAGAGATCCTCTGGGAGTCTGCCGGCAATACCGAAGAAATTATGACCCGAGACATCATCAAGGGTGTTTCCTACGATCCGGACGGCAATTATATGTGCTTCCAGATCCCCAACCCCATCAAGCCCGGTAACGCTGTCATAGCTGTTCTGAATGCCAAAGATGAGGTTCTGTGGAGCTGGCATATCTGGATTCCCAAGACGCATATCATTGACGTTGCGGAGACCAACTTTGCCGCTACCGGCAAGGTGATGAGCCGCAACCTGGGCGCCCTGGTGGATGCTACCATCAACGCTCCCACGCCTGCCGAGTCCTTCGGCCTGCTGTATCAGTGGGGCCGAAAAGACCCGTTCCCGGGCTTCTGCGGGGATACTCCCGTTACGGTGGCCGGAACGCCTACTACCGCCCAGGAAGGCCCCATTACGGTGGCCGAGGGTATTGCCCATCCTACTATGGTTTCCTTCAAGGCAAGCAAGGACTGGCAGAACAGTGCCGATCCTTCCTCTCTGTGGCTGGAGGCGTCCAAGACCATTTATGACCCATGCCCTCCCGGCTACCAGCTGCCCACCCGTAACAAGAGCTGCCTCTTCTGGAGTGGTAACAACATCAGCTCCGATGCCGCCTTCAATTACAGCGAGGCCAACAAGAGCTTCTCTGTGGGCGCTCTGGTGTTCCCTATGGCCGGTATGATTTCCGACGTAGACGGTGCCCTCTCCAGCGCTTACAACATTGTTTGGAGCGGCCGTTGGGACAGCGGTACCGAAAACGGTTACGGCTTCAATACCTCGGAATGGCGCAACAAGGGTAACATCCGTTCCCGTGCCGGCTCTGTCCGTTGCGTTACTGCGAAATAACTAATAACAAAAAAACATAACCATTATGAAAAAGTTTTTGACTGCTGTGGCAATGGCCCTTCTGCTTGTGGGCTGTACCAGGGAGGCGGTAGACCTCTCCGGCATCAATGAAAAGCTGGCCGAACTGGACAACCGTGTCAGTGCCCTGGAGGGTGCAATCGCCAGTATCCAGAGCGCCATTGGTGACGGCGTATTCGTTCAGAAAGTGGAACAGTATGCCGACCCTGAAACGGGTAAGACCATTGGTGTTACCATTACTTACACTTCCGGCAAGGTAGTGTACTTTGAGATCAGCCCCAAGGCCGACTATGCCGGCCCCGTGCTGGGTGTCATCAGATCTGGCAGCGGCTCCCTGGTATGGGCCGTGGACGGCATTGCCATCAAGGATGCCGAAGGCAATGAAGTTCCCGTGAACAAGACCCCTGTCTTTACCATTGACGAAGACGGCTATCTGTGGGTTTCCATAGACGGTGGAGATCCCGTGAAGCTGGGACAGGTAAAGAGTGAGGGTGCTTCTCTTGTAGACGGTATCTTCAAGGATATCAAGGTAGAACAGGACAAGGTGGTTCTCGTCCTCTCCGACGATTCCATCGTGAACATCCCCTTCGCCGAGGCCTTCAAGCTGGTGATTGAAGGAACCGAGTTCCTCAATGACGGTGGCAAAGCCATCACCATCCCTTATTCCGTAACCGCCAAGACCGCCAATACCGTGGTGGATGTTACGGGATATGATCCCACCTATTTCTATGTGCAGGTAACAGACGAGAACATCATCATTACTCCTCTTATGTCTTGGGTTTCTAGTAAGATGCTCATTTATGCCGACTCCAAGGTTGGTCTCACCTCTATGGTAAGCATTGAGATCTCTCCGGAATGCGCCCGGGTCATTGATCCTCGTGTCGAAGGTGATGTCTATGCAAACTATGTGGTTGAGAGTGAGGGCGGCACTATCGAGATGCACGTGGTCTCCAACGTGGAGATTGAGGCTAAGGTTTTGGATGATTGCGACTGGATTACCATTGTCTCCACCAAGAGCAAGACCTACACCATTACGGCAGCCATCGCCGAGAATACGGGTATGGCCCGTTTTGGCTATGTTGCCATTTACAAGAAGGGAACGGATAAGCAGCTCCAGACCATTGATATTTACCAGGCCAAGACCTCTGCCGTTACCAACCTGAGCAAGAATGGAACGGCCAACAGCTATATTATAACCAAGCCCGGTGACTTCAAATTCAAGGCCGTGAAGGGTAACTCCGCTGAGTCTGTGGGCACCGTTGCCAAGGCCGAGATCTTGTGGGAAACCGAAAATACCACCACCGCCCCTGAAGCTAACAGCGTGATTGCCGCCGTTGGCGTGGACGGAGAGTTCATCACCTTCTCCACCCCCGATAATCTTATGCCCGGTAATGCCCTTATCGCAGCCAAGGATGCTTCCGACAAGGTTCTTTGGAGCTGGCATATCTGGATTCCGGAAACCGAGATTGTAACCAGCACCTTTGGCGGAATCGTGAAGAACGCCATGATGGACCGCAACCTGGGCGCCCTGGTGGCCACGGATGCGAAGGAAGTAGATGGCCGATCTATCGGTATGCTTTATCAGTGGGGCCGTAAAGACCCGTTCCCGGGTGCGGCTTCCGTTTCTTCCTCTGATCCCATTGCTGTTCAGGGCAGTGTTTCTCTCAGCAGTGACAAGACCAACTTTACGGTGGCAGAGACCATTGAAAATCCTACAGTATATGTGAAGACCGGTGGTGACAGCAACAAGACATGGATGACCGATGAAGAGAAGAGTACGGCCTTCTGGGGTAAGGAGAAGACCATGTACGACCCCTGCCCTCCGGGCTATATTACACCTACCCGAGACAAGGAGGAAATGATCTGGGGCAAGACGGCTACGTTTGTAGTGGATGAAGCCAGCAAGCTGATCAAGATAGGAGCTTCCGCAGAAGCAACGGAAGTGGCCGTATTCCCCATTGCCGGTTATCTGGATCAGGGCAGTTATTCCAATGTGGGTTCCCGCATGTACCTCTGGAGTTCCTACGCATCTTCCAGCGAAAAGAACATTGCCTATCAGTTCTATGTAAAAGGCACCAGCATTTCTGTTGAGGAACAGAGAATGTCCCGCGGCGGAAATATCCGCTGCGTCGTAGATCCCAATGCCCCCCAGCCGGATCCTACGGTGGATTTGAGTGAAAAGGGTTCTGCCAACAGCTATATCGTTTCCGCTGCCGGAGATTATAAGTTCAAGGCTGTGAAGGGTAATAGCAAGGAAAGCGTGGGCACCATCGCTGCGGTAGAACTGGTTTGGGAGACCAACAATACGGCTACCGCTCCCGAGGCCGCCAATACCATCATTGCCAAGGTTGGAGTGGACGATGGCTACATCACCTTCTCCACCCCGGCTACCCTGGCTCACGGTAATGCCCTTATCGCCGCAAAGGATGCCGATGGCAAGATCCTCTGGAGTTGGCACATCTGGATTCCCAAGACGGCCATCGATAAGGTTGATGCCGGTTTCGCCGGCACCAATAAGATCCTGGACCGCAACCTGGGCGCCTTGATTGCAACTCCTACCACCGAGAAGGCTCTTGAGTCTGAGGGACTGTATTATCAGTGGGGCCGTAAGGACCCGCTGCTTGGATCCAAGATTACGGCTTTCCCTGCCACGGCCGTGAAGCAGTCTGTCAGTGAACAGACAACTATTGCCGTCGCTACCGAGAATCCCACGATCTACTATTACAATGAAGGAAAGGACTGGCTGACTACGCCCGACGCCACCCTTTGGGACAACGAAGGGACGAAGACCATGTACGACCCGTGCCCGGTGGGCTATAAAGTTCCGGCTTATGATGCCACGCTTGATATGTGGAATAAAGTGGACAATGACACTTTCCCCACCCTGTGGACCTATGATGAGACCAATGGCTATGTGAAGTTCACCACCGGAACGGCCACGTTCCCGCTTTGCGGATATATCAATGGTGGCAGCCAGAGCATTTCCGGCTATGGCAAGCGTTCTCTGGTTTGGTCTTCCACCGCCAAGAGCGAAACACACGGAAGCGGAATGTTCATCCGTGAGAACAAGTACTATTCTGACGGTAACCACAAGGCTTGTGGTGCTTCTGTCCGCTGCATTGCCGAATAGTTGATTTTTCATCCAGGGCCCGCTGACCCGGACCCTGGGTGCCAAGATTGAAACACTAAAACAGAACAATATGAAAAAGGTAAGATCACTGTTCTTGCTCATTGTATTGGGGGGCATTATGCTGGGAAGCCAGTCCTGCTCCAAGGACCGGATGGGTATGATGGTTGGCGCGCCCAACGCCAAGCCCTCCGCAGGAGAGATTCCGGAAGGGGACCCGTTCAATCCCAACCCGCCCACTCCGCCCACCCCTCCGCCGGACCCCTGGGACGCGATTGTGAATAACCCCGACCGCCTGGCGCGTATCGGCCAGACTCCTATTATTGAAATCTATTATACGGAGTACACCAAGGAGTCGTTGTTCCCCTCCATTGACGAGGTTCGTAACTTTACCCACATCAACATTGGCCACGTGCGTTTCCGCGACAAGGACAACGGCGTGGGCGTGGAGATTGATGCCAAGACCATTCCGCTGGTGAGAAAGTTTGTGGCTTACAAGGACTTGTATCCCGAACTCAAGGTCAAGTTGCAGATGGGCGGCTGGGGCAAGAATGCCGACGGCTGGTCCCAGATGGCCCGTGACGACGAAAAGCGCCACGCCTTTGTGGCCGAGTGCGTGCAGATTTGTGAAGAGTACAAGATTGACGGCTTTGACATTGACTGGGAGTATCCCACCTATGCCGCCAAGGACGGAGACCACGTGAACGGGGCCGATCCTTCCGACTATGCCAACTTTGTGACCCTTTTCAGGGAGATGCGTGAGGCCATGCCGGACAAGATTCTCTCCTATGCGGCACCCGACAACGGAAAGTATACGGACAACGTGAGTGTGTTGGCGTATGCCGACTATATTAACGTGATGACCTACGACGAGGGCAACCCGCCGTACCACAATTCCCCGCTGTATCCCGGCAGCAGCATTGTCCAGGGCCGAAGTGCCTCCCAGGCCATTGATGAGACCTTCCATGGCAAGCAGGGCATTCCTTACCAGATGATGAACTTTGGCGTGGCATTCTATGGCCACGGTGATGGTTACAAGAAGACGGTGGGTAACCGCTACCCGTCATCCGTGGACTACAGCAAGCTGGAAGACATCTTCTTCAACGGCACCTGCGACGGAATGGATGTCAAGGGCGTGAACTACCGCATCTGGGACGATGTAGCCAAGGTTCCGTACCTGGGAGACGCCATGGGTAAGATGTACGCCAGCTACGAGGACATAGAGTCCGTTAATGCCAAGGTAGACTTTGCCAAATCCCGCAATATGCTGGGCGTCATGATTTGGGAATACCGTCACGACAATGCCCTGGGAACCCTCCGTCACGCCGTGAAGCATGCCATGGAAGGCAATCCCGATCCTCCGGGCCGATGGGAGCGTCCCGATGAAGACAAACCCGTTGACAAACTGCCCGTGATGGGTAAGGTGACCACGGTGAAGCTTCCGGGCATTGAACAGCTGTCCGGCCTGTGTCTGAGCAAGGACGGAGACTTCCTCTGGGGCGTAGGAGACAAGGGTTATCTCTTCAAGATCAACTTTGACTACACCTACGAGCAGGTATTCTACCACGATACCGATATGGAAGGCGTCACTATGGATCCCGCCACGGGCAATATGTATATGGGAATCGAACCTAAGCGTGTTTATCGGCTGGCACCTCCGTACACCACCAAGACCACCCTCTTTGATATTGAGGAAGCGGCCAGTATGGGCAACTCCGGAGTGGAGGGCATAGCCTGGTATAAGGGAGACCTGTACATTGGAACCCAGACCGGTGCTACTCTGTTCCAGTACACCGTAGACGGCCAGAAGATTATGAAGAAGAGCCTGCGTGAGGTAACGCCCAACATCTCCGAGATTGCAGACCTCTGCTACGATCCCGTGAGCGATTACCTGTGGGTCATTGACTCCAACAGCAATAAGAGCAGACCTGAGTATCTGCCTTATACGGTGTTCCTGTTCAATGGCGCGGCCACCAAGCTCCTGGCTACCTATTATGTAGGTGACTTTGCCAATTGGAACCCCGAGTCCATCTGCGTAGACCGGGCCCACAATTGCATCTGGATTGGCGACGACTGTGACGAAGGCAATCCTTCCAAGCTCCACAAGGTTGAGTTTACCAACCTGTAGTTCTTACCTTTAATTAAGAAAGGCCGGCTCCCGAAAAGGAACCGGCCTTCTTATTGGTATAAGGAAACCTTATTTCTTCTTGGAAATCAGAAGCAGGCCGATGATGGTGAAGGCGGCGTTCATCAAAAGCAGCTCGTAGCTGAAGTGATAGCCGTTGAACCAGGCCTCGGAGTTGCGGTCCAGCACCAGGCACAGCAGGGGAGACACAATGGCCACCACGGGGACCCAGCGGTCTTTGACGGTGTGCTTGAAGCACATACCAAAGGTAAACAGACCCAGCAGCGGGCCGTAGGTGTAGCTGGCCAGGCGGTACACGGCGTCAATGACGCTGGTGTTGTTGAGGGCGTTGAACACGATGATAGCCACGGCCATCAGCACGGCCATACCGCTGTGGATCCAGGAACGCTTGCTGTCTTTGCCGCCCAGGATGTCAATGGTGAAGGAGGTGGTAAGGGACGTAAGGGCGCTGCCACCGGCCGGGAAGCCGGCCATAACCAGACCCACCAGGAAGAGGATACCCACAATCTTGGGCAGGCCACCGTTCCAGGCCACTTCCGGGAACAGCTGGTCTCCGCGGGCCGTAATGCCGTGCAGGCCGGCATACTGGTACAGGGCTACACCCAGGAAGAGGAAGAGGGAGATCATCACAGCCTGCAGCAGGATGGAAACCATCAGGTTCTTCTGGGAATCCTTTACGTTCTTGCAGGCCAGCGTGCGCTGCATCATATCCTGATCCAGACCCGTCATGGCAATCACGGTAAACATACCGCCCAGCAGCTGCTTCCAGAAGTACTGCGGGTGGTTCACGTCGTCAAAGTGGAAGACTTGCATATAGGTGGGATCCAGCTTGCCCACTTCCTTTCCAACCAGGAACAGGGTAAGACCCACGGCGGCCAGCATAGTGAGCGTCTTGAAGATGTCCATCCCAATCACGGCCTTTACGCCGCCGCGCACGGTATACAGCCATACCAGCAGTACGCTGAGGATAACGGTGACCCAGAAAGGTACGCCAATGGGGCCCAGGAGCAGCAGCTGCAGGGTGGCGCACACCAGGAAAAGGCGGGCCGAAGCTCCCAGGATCTTGGAAATGAAGAAGAACCAGGCACCTGTCTTATGGGCAGACATACCAAAACGCTTGTCCAGGTACTCGTAAACGGAAACCACATTGAGTTTGAAGTACAGCGGGCACAGCACAAATGCAATCACCAGATAACCCAGGAAGAAGCCCAGGACCATCTGGAGATATCCAAACTGGGACACGTCCACCATTCCGGGAACCGACACAAAGGTTACACCGGACAAACAGGACCCGATCATGGCGATGGCTACTTTCCACCAAGCCGTAGACCGGGTTGCATAGAAATCCTTGTTGTTTTTTGCCATTTTATTTGTTTGATTTTAGCTCTTCCTTGTAAGCGCGGCCCACGGGAAGGGGTTCCTGTATCCCCATTAATTTGATGGCCGTCGCCGTGCGCTTCTCGATACGCCAGGCGGGTACGATATAAGAGCGATGGATGCGCACAAACTTGCCTTCCGGGAGCATTTCCATTACGTTTTTGAGCGGAATCTGCGAGACCACGTCTTCCCGGTGGTCCAGGTGGAAGCAAGCGTAATTGTTTCTGCCTTCTATGAATTGGATGGCCGTAAGCGGAAGGTGCACCGTACGGTATCCGGCTTTTACTTGAATTTCGTCTCCGCCTGTGTCGGTGAAGGCTTCGGCCTTGCGGGTTGCCAACGCCGTCTTGGCCTTTTCTCGGTTCTCTTCCTGGTCTTTTTCAGTAGAAAGTTCCTTGTTGCGTGCCATCAGCGCGCCCTCGGGGAGACTGGCCGAAACCACTGCGATGAGCAGGATCCACATAGCCCGCTGGTGCAGCTTAAGACTGCCGAACGTGTCTCCGGGACTGGAAAAGTTGACGGGGGTGAGGGTCATCAGGAAGGTGACCACGCCAATGACAAAGAGGGAACCGACGGCCAGTGCCACGCCCTGCCGGTCCTGTGCCATCAGGGGGCCAACCCCCTTCCGGCACATAAACCATACGCCTTCCAGCCACGCCAGGTATCCAAACACATAGTCCGGATGCCATTGCAACCATTCGGTGACTGGAAACAGGAACATCATCCCCGGCACCACGAGGACGCAGAAGATGATGTCCCAAGCTAGCAGGCGGTTTTTCACGGCCTAAAGATCGTAAGAGGCGAATTCAATGTCCTTAGCGGCACGGGCCTTCAGATCCGGGTTCTTGTAGGCTCTCTCCAGGAAGGTCTTCATCTCGTTGACCTTACCCTGACGGGCGGCGATGATGGCCTTGAGGTACCAGACCTTGGGGTCTCCGCAGTGAGCGGCGTCCATAGCCTTGTCCAGCTGGTCGGTGAGGATGTAGGCCAGAACGGTGTTGTGGCAGCAGCCATCCACGTCCTTGAGCACGCGGGCGGCTTCCTCGTACTGTCCGGTGAGGATGAGCACGATTCCGAGGTTCTTCTTGGCCTCAGGGGTGCCGGCCTTGCGGAAGCACTGTTCGGCCGTTACGAGGTCTTCTTTATGGAGAGCGAGGACACCCTTGGCGTTGATCACGTCGGGATCGGTGGCTTTGAGTTCGGCCATACCGGCTTCGGCCTTGGCGTCCTTGCCTTCACTCAGGAACAGGGCTACCAGGTTGTACTGGGCGCGCTCGGAGTCAAAGCGCTCGATGGCCTTGCGGTAGATGCTTTCCTTCTGGGCGGCGTCCTGGGCCACGGAGGCTACGCGGAGGAGGGCTTCCTCGTCCAGGATGTTCTCATTGTTCTTGAGGATGTCCAGGAGCTCTTCGTTGGTGTAGTTCTTGGTTTCCACGTTGGCAATGAGGCGGGCGCGGCGGAGTTCGGGCAGCACTTCACCCTTGAGGGCGGTGAATACCTGGGACATATTGCGGATTTCGTTTTCGCGGACGGCAGGGTCGCTGTACATGGAGAGGACGCGGAGAATGAGCTCCTTGTCTTCGATATTGCTCTCGGATACCAGCTGCTGGAAGCCTTCCCAGTCTTCACCTACGCTGCGAACGGTGGGATCCAGGGCGTCGTGGCCCTTGGTGATCTTGTTCCAGGCCTTGGAAGCGCTCTCGGAACGGTTGCCGGAGAGCTTGTTGTTGAGCTTCTCGGCTCCTTCGGGGGAGGCGTAGGCCACAATCTCGGTGCTCTTGACGGTGGTGCGCTCATCTGCGTTGGCGGCATCCAGGGCGGCCAGGAATTCCTTCACGGAATTGCCCTTGAGCTCGGAATTGCGGACCTCGGAGCTGTTGACCAGGTACTTGATCTGGCCTTCCTTGGAGGCAACGATCACATCCTGGTAGTTGTCTTTCTTGAAGGCTACATTACCGGCCTTCTTCACCAGCATATAGGTGGTGTAGGCGCCGTCGGCTACTTTCTTGGTGGGGAGGTTAACGGTCTTCTTGCCGGCGATCACCTGGGCGCGGAGCTCCAGATGGCTCTTCTCCATACCGGGAACATAGTCAAAGTGCAGGCGCTCGGTCACGCTCTGGCCGGCGGAAGCAACCACTTTGTAGTTGTTCTTCACTTTCTCGCCCTGGTACTTGATGGGCTTCATAGCGGCTTCGCCGCCTTCGTACACAATCACGGGGGTAACCTCCATTACCACGTTGGGATTGAAATAATCCTTGGGGTAAGTGACGGTAACCACGGGATCAATGTTGCCGGCAACCACTTCCAGGACGGAAGGCTCACAGGTAACTTTAACATTTTCGGCCATTTTGGCCATTTTCTCGGGAGATGCGCAAGCCACGGTAAGAGCGGCGGCAGCAAAGAAAATCAGGAATTTTTTCATATGTCATTTAAACTTATGCGGGATTACAAATATAGTAATAAAAAATTAAAAAAACTCCCGGTCCAAAGGACCAGGAGTTATTCTTGTTTTGCCTGTGTGCGATTTTACTCGGCCTCGGGGGCAGCCTCAGGGTTCTGCTGGGTGATGGGGAAGTCCACGGTGGCGGCTTCCTCAGCGGCGGATTCGGCCTGGTTCACGATACCGGAACCGATGGCGTCGTTGGTGCCGCTCTGGGTGCTGCCGCGGTTCACGAACACGGTGACAACGGAAACCACCAGGATGAAGCTTACGAGATACCAGGTAGCTTTTTCCAGGATGGTGGCCGTCTGGCGCACGCCCAGGGTCTGGTTAGCAGAAGTGAAATTGGTAGCGAGACCGCCGTCCTTACCGTTCTGAAGGAGGACGACCGCAATCAGGAGAATGGCCGCAATAATGATGAGGACCAATAAAATTACAAATGCAGTAGACATATGTTATTACTATTTATATACTTGTTAAATATTGGTTTCCGACTCCAATGAGTCAATAAGGGTTGCAAAGTAAGCACTTTTTTCCGGAAAATCCAAAATCAGACGGGAATAAATGCGTTTTGCCTCGTCCGGACGGCCCTGTTCTGCAAAAATCCGGGCCAAAGTCTCGGTGGCGAAGCGGTCTGCCACGGGAGAAGCGTCCTCTCCCTGGACCGGGGTCTCGGAGCGTACCTGCACGGCAAAGCGGGAGAAAATGTTGTCCGTTCCTTTCTTCACGTTGTCGTACTGGGCCTGGGAGAAATAGTCTCCTCCCACCACGTGCACCGGATGGGCGGGCTGGGCATTTTCCGTGGTGGCGGGCTCCAGGTACGAGGCCAGAAGCTCCTGGACGTCCTTGTCGGAATAATCGGCCTGACGGGAATGCTTCAAAAGCTTGACCAGCAGGCTGCGGTCCGGCAGGTACAGGGCTTCGGGGGCGTATTGGTCGTCTTCCCAGGTGTTGCCCATCTGGGACATCCGGCGGCACAGTTCCAGGCGGGCGCCGCTGTACCAGGGATACATATTAACCACCCCAACCAGTTCGTCCAGGTTGAGGTTATGAATGTCTATGCGCGTGGAGCCTACCATTGTGCTACGGTTGCGTTGAAAATGTCTTCTACCAGTTTCTCTATGATGGATTCGCAGAGGCCGGACTCAACGGCATCCAGCGACATAGTGGCATCGAAGTCTTCGTAGGCGCTGAAGCTTTGGGAAACGTCGTCCTCGGGGTATTTGTGATTGGTAAACGTAATCTTCACGTTTACGGTGAGGCGGTTTTGGGCAGCCTGCTCGTCGGCTGTTACGGCGGCGGTCTTGATATCATAACCGGTTACCTCCGTCACCAGCTCCAGGTCTCCGTCCTGGTCCACCTGCTCCAGGCGGGTGAGCTTGCGGAACTTCTCCTGCAGGGCCTCGGTAAGGTCTCCGGCCAGGCTGGGGTTCACGCGCAGGGCCTTGTACTCCACATAGGGGATGGTGATGGTCTTGACGTCGGGCTGTATGGAAGTGCCTGTGAAAGAGTAGATTCCACAGGATGCGACCAGCAGGGCCGATGCTAATATGACAGCCAGGCGCTTCATTTCTTTCTGTATTCGGCGGGCAGTTTGCGATAGAGGGTGCGCTCGCTCATACCCAGTTCTTCGGCGGCCTTCTTGCGGTTGCCGTGGTATTTCTCCAGGGCCTGGCGGATGAGCTCTTCCTCCGAGCGGCGTACGCTCAGGGACGGCTCCTCGGCCGGGATGGGCTGCTCTTCCTGGTCCTGCCACTCGGCCTCGTCCTCCATCACGGGGGCGGGGGAGGCCACGGGCGGAGCGGGCAGTTCCCGGCGGTCCATACGGGCCTTGAGGGCATCTACCTCCTGCTTGATGTCCAGGATGGCC
>JAEEQI010000169.1 GCA_016285215.1 Bacteroidales bacterium
CATAAATACATATTTTCCGAGGTCTGATTCTGTCTTTTTCATGAGTGCAAAGTTATAACTTTCTCACTCGAAAAGACTTATTCAACACATAGTTTTCCACGGATTTTTCCCGGTGAGCCCAAAATGCGGAGAAGGATTATCGTAAGTGTCAGATAGTGTGTGACTTCCGTTTCACGGGCAGGGTACCCGCCCGAGCAGGAATGATTATGCCTGAACTTTCTTCTGGGTGTCTTTGAAGAGGATCCAGAAGAGGATGGCTACCACCAGGGCGTAGCCGGCAAAGATGTACCAGGCGTTGGGCCAGTTGGCGGGGGTGTTGAACACGTCGCAGGCATCTACCACGGCGCCGGCGGCCAGGGTACCGAGGGTGGCACCAAAGCCGTTGGTCATCATCATAAACAGGCCCTGGGCGCTGGAGCGGATGGAAGGTTCTGCATTCTGCTCTACGTACAGGGAGCCGGAGATGTTGAAGAAGTCAAAGGCCATACCGTATACAATGCAGCTGAGCACAAACAGCAGCACGCCGGGCATAGCGGGATTACCCATACCGAAGAAGGCAAAGCGGAGTACCCAGGCAAACATAGAAATGAGCATCACCTTCTTGATGCCGAATTTCTTCATAAAGAAGGGGATGAGCAGGATGCACAGGGTCTCGGAAGCCTGGGAGATGGCAATGAGGGCGTTGGAGTTCTTCACGGCAAAGGTGTTGGCCAGGGCAGGATCCGAGGCAAAGGAGCCCAGGAAGGTGTTGGCGTAACCATTGGTGATCTGGAGCGATGCGCCCAGGAGCATACTGAAGATGAAGAAGATGGCAAACTGTCCGTCCTTGAACAGGGCAAAGGCCTTAAGGCCGAAGGCTTCGGCCAGGCTCTGCTTGCCGCCGGCACGGTTGACCGGGCACTTGGGCATAGAGAGGGCATAGCCGCAGAGGATGAGGGACAGGATACCGGAAGAGACCAGCTGGGTGTAGCTGTCCTGCATAGCAACACCGCCAATGTGCAGGAAGTTGGTCACAAGCATACTGCAGATGAAACCCACGGTACCAAACACGCGGATGGGCGGGAATTCCTTCACGGGGTCCATCCCTTCCTTGGCCAGAGCGTTGTAAGCCACGGAGTTAACCAGGGCGATGGTGGGCATAAAGAAGGCCACGCTGAGGCTGTAGAGGAGGAACAGCGGGAAGAATTCCACCATATCACCGGCCGACAGGCAGTAGATACCGGCCGAAATCATAAACAGACCGGCCAGGGCGTGGCAGATTGAGAGCACCTTCTGGGCCTCGATTCTCTTGTCGGCCACAATACCCATAAGGGTGGGCATAAAGATGGATACGACGCCCTGCATAGCGAAGAACCATTTGATCTGGCTGCCCAGGCCAATGTTGCCCAGGTAGCGGCCCAGCGAAGTAAGGTAGGCGCCCCATACGGCAAACTCCAGGAAGTTCATCACGATGAGCTTGATGGTAACGGGTTTGATGTTAATCTGCATAACGGTATTTTGTGTTGTAGTTATCGGAAAGTCAATTATGCAAATTTACGAAAAAATCCGTACTTTTGTATGATAATACAAATAGGATGTTCAAATTTGAGAAGATAGCCGTAGATCCCGCCAGCGCAGCCCGTGCCGGCAAGATTTCTACAGACCACGGAGAAATCCTCACCCCCATCTTTATGCCGGTGGGTACCGTTGGCTCCGTCAAAGGCGTCTATCACAGGGATTTGGAAAATGATATCAAGGCCCAGATTATCCTGGGTAACACTTATCACCTGTATCTGAGACCCGGTTTGGACACCCTTTACAAAGCCGGCGGCCTGCACAAATTCGAGCACTGGGACCGTCCCATCCTTACGGACAGCGGCGGCTTCCAGGTGTTCTCCCTGGCGCCCATCCGCAAACTTACGGAAGAAGGCTGCAAGTTCTCCTCCCACATTGACGGCAGCAAGCACATCTTTACTCCGGAAAACAACGTAGATACGCAGAGAAAGATAGGGGCCGATATCATTATGGCCCTGGACGAGTGCTGCCCCGGAGACGCAGACATCCGCTACGCCACCAAGTCCCTCAAACTCACGCAGGGCTGGCTGGAGCGCTTTGCCAAGCACTTTGACGAGACCGAACCTCTTTATGGATATCAGCAGGTGATGTTCCCCATCATCCAGGGCTGCGTGTATCCGGAGCTGCGCAAGCAGGCCGTGGAGCACGCCCTGGGGCTGGACAACGCCAACCGCGGCGGTTATGCCGTGGGCGGCCTGGCCGTTGGAGAACCCACCGAGAAGATGTACGAGATGCTGGAGGTAACCTGCCCGCTGCTGCCGCAGGACAAGCCCCGTTACCTGATGGGCGTGGGCACTCCCGCCAACATCCTGGAAGGCATCGCCCGCGGAATCGACATGTTCGACTGCGTGATGCCCACCCGCAACGGCCGCAACGGCATGCTCTTCACCTGGAACGGGGTGATGAACATGCGCAATGCCAAGTGGAAGGAGGACTTCGGTCCCATCGACCCGGATGGGGCCTCCTACATCGACACATATTATACAAGGGCATATCTGCACCATCTTTTCATCGCCGGAGAGATGTTCGGGGCAATGCTGGCCTCGCAGCACAATCTGGCTTTCTATCTGGATCTGGTGCGTGTCGCCCGCCAGCACATAGAGGCGGGGGATTTTGCCGCCTGGAAGGAGCACGCCGTGCCTAAACTCATGCAGCGCTTATGATACTTAAGAGACTGGACTGGTACATAATAAAGAAGTTCCTGAGCACTTTCTTCATCTCGCTGCTGCTTATCATCGGCATCGTGATTATCTTCGACATATCGGAGAAGATCGACGATTTCGTGCGCACGGAGGCCCCGCTCAAGGAAATCGCCTTCAAGTACTACCTGAACTTCATCCCGTACTTCATGAACATGTACAGCTCCATGTTCGTGTTCCTAACGGTGATCTTCTTCACCTCGCAGATGGCTCAGCGTTCGGAGATTATCGCCATCCTGTGCACGGGTACGAGTTTCCACAGGCTCATGGTGCCGTATCTGATTTCGTCGGTTCTCATCGCCGTCCTGTCCCTGGGCCTTGGCCTCTGGGTTATCCCCAAGGCGAATGGAGTCAGGGTGGACTTTGAACAGAAATACATAAAACGCGCGAAAGCCAAGGCCGGGCACGATGTCCACTACAAGCTGGAAGACAACAAGTTCGTGTACGTGGAGTCCTTCAGCAGCTGGAACAACACGGCGTACAACTTCACCCTGGAGCATCTTTCGGAAGACCATCTGGTGTCCAAGCTTTCTGCGGAAAGCGCCCAGTGGGACAGCCTCAAAGGCACCTGGACGCTCAAGAACTGGATTATCCGCGAATACGGAGAAGGCCTTGAAGACCATATCACCTCCGGCAAGCAGAGGGACACCACCCTCAGTCTCACTGTCGATGATTTCTACCGCAACGAGCACACCATCGAGCGCCTGAACGAGGCGGAACTCAACGCCCTCATCCACACCCAGATCGAGAGGGGAGACGCCAATGTGCGCGATGCCCAGATTGAGAGGAATACCCGTTTTTCCATGCCGATATCGGTAATCATCCTCACCATCATCGGCGTGTCGCTGTCCACCAAGAAACGTCGTGGCGGCATAGGCTGGAATATCGCACTGGGCATAGCGCTCGGCTTCAGTTATATCCTGTTCATGCAGTTCAGCAAGATGTTCGTGATAACGGACACGCTGCCTGCGTACATCGCGATATGGATGCCGAATGTGCTCTTTGCCATCATTGCGGCCTTCCTGTACAGAATTGCACCCAAATAGCATGAAAGTATCCGTTATCAACCGTTCGGCCTGGCCCCTTCCGGAGTATGCCACAGAGCAGTCGGCAGGGCTGGATCTCAAGGCCAATATCACAGAGCCTTTGACGCTTGCGCCTCTTCAGAGGGCTCTGGTCCCCACAGGTTTGTTTATCGCGCTCCCCAAGGGTTTCGAGGCGCAGGTGCGCCCCCGCAGCGGCCTGGCGGCAAAGCACGGAATCACCGTGCTGAACACGCCCGGCACCATCGACGCGGATTATCGCGGGGAGATAAAGGTGATTCTGGTGAATCTGTCGCAGGAGCCCTTCGAGATCGTTCCCGGCGAAAGGATTGCGCAGATGGTGGTGGCCCGGCACGAGACAGTGGAATGGGAGCCGGTGGAAACGTTGGAAAGCACAGACCGCGGCGCCGGCGGATTCGGCAGCACCGGAAAGAAATGACGATCGAGCAGCTATATGGCCTCTGGAAGGCCTCCAAGGGGGTTAATACAGACTCCCGCACCATAGAGCCCGGGCAAATTTTCTTTGCCCTGAAAGGGGAGAGTTTCGACGGCAACGCCTATGCGCTGAAGGCTCTTGAAGCCGGCGCCGCGTATGCTGTCGT
>JAEEQI010000170.1 GCA_016285215.1 Bacteroidales bacterium
TAGGAAACGGCATTCAGGTCTTTGGGGTAAAGGATATAGTCTATTCTAAGGAAGGGCCAAAGGGCGCGATACGTGGCGCCAAAACCGTGGCCCGCCTTCACAAACGTGTCTTTGCGACCGCTCAGCAGACGGAAGTAGGTATAGGAAAGCGGCGTATCGTTGAAGTCTCCCACGGCCAGGGAACGCATAGAGGCCTTGTTCATACTCTGCAGCACGTGGGCCACCTGGCGCGGCCGCTCGCGGATGGAGCGGCGCATCTTGAGGCCGGTCTCTTCCATAAATACCTCGTCCCTTACGCCTTTGACCAGGGCACGGAGGGATATGTTGTAGCTCTCGAAATGGCAGTTGTAGATGCGTACCGTGCTGCTGTCCAGCTTGACGTCGGTCCAAATGGCCATATTGGTGGACTTCTCAAAGACCTCCTTGCCGCGTGACACCACGGGCCGGCGGCTCAGCGTCAGGTTGCCGGCGCTGCCGGTCTTTCCGGTAAGGACGTAATATTCGGCCTTATATCCCGGGAAATGCTCCTTGAGCCAGCGGTCCATCTTGACCTTGGAAGGAAGGTAGAACTCCTGCAGGCAGATGATGTCGGCGTCCTGCTTCAGGAGGTAGGCGCAGACGGAATCGGCCACTTCCAGGCGGTCCTTCCGGGTATCGTCGGCGTGGGCAAACAGCCCCACGTTGTAGGAAACCACCTTCAGCGTAGGCTTTCCCTCAACGGTACGCCAGGGGAGCTGGTAGTATCGGCCTGCAAAAAAGAGGGAAGGAAGCAGAACCAGCAGAAGCAGGCCCCGCATAGAGGAACGGCGGAACAGAGACCAGATAAAAAGCCCCAGCGCAATGAGCAGAAAAACGGGATACAACAGGCCGAAGAGGGTGAAAAACCACGCCTTGGCGGGGTCTACCACCACGGACAGGTAGCTGAGCACCAGCAACCCCGACACCACCAGCGAGACGGTGCCGAAGGAGAGGCGTGACAGCCAATGCCGTTTCTTCTTTTCTGTCATTTACCAGGATCTGTAAAGTTGTCCTTTCTTTTTCCAGTAACGGATGAGCAGCCAGCCAAACAGGGCGCCGCCCAGGTGGGCAAAGTGGGCCACACCCATCTGCGTACCGGTAATGCCGGTGACCAGTTCAATACCAATGAAGATGATGACCCACCATTTGGCATTGAGCGTAACGGGCGGGAAGATGAGCGTGAGCTTGGCCTCGGGGTACAGCATAGCAAAGGCCACCAGCACGCCGTATATGGCACCGGAAGCACCCAGCACACCGGGAATGCTGTTGTAGATGGCCTGCGGCTGCACCTCGGGATACTTCTGGAGCAGTTCGTGCACCTGCCAGAACTCCACACCGGTGTTCAGGGCCACGGCGCCAAAGCCCGTGATAAAGTAGAACCACAGGAACTTCTTGGAGCCCAGCACCCGTTCTACCACCATACCAAACATAACCAGGGTGTACATATTGAAGAAGATGTGGAAGAAGCCGTCGTGCATAAACATATGCGTGAGGGGCTGCCACCAGCGGAAGTCCGTGGCCAGCGGGAAGGCCATCGAGAAGGTTCCTTTCATAAACACCGGATTGATGAGCGTGGCCACAAACATAATCACGTTCACAATCAGGAGGTTCCGGGTTACCGGGGGAATATTCTGCAAAAAACCGTTATTTCCAGTCATACGTTAAAATCTTTTTTCCAGTTCGTCGGCCGGGATAATGGCTATGATGCGTTTTCCGGCCGAAGTAAATTCGGGGTTCTCACTCTGCAGGAGGGCATCCAGCAGGCGCTGGGCTTCCAGCGGCGAGGTTATGGGACTGGCACTGCAGGCGCCCAGCACCGCAAACTGCTGCGCCAGGTTCTGCTCCATCACGCCCGGCAAGGTATGGTGCTCGTCCTTGAGGATGAGGAGGATATCGGCCAGAAGGCCTTCTACTACGCCCTGCTGGGCGCTGTAGCCTTCCGGTACACCGCTCACCACCACGGTGTCGTTGCCAAAGGGGGCAATGTCAAAACCCAGGTTCCTCAGCAGTTCTGCGTGCTCTTCTATGAGCAGCCGGCCTTCCACGCCCACGGGCACCTGCACCGGGAACAGCGCGGCCTGCGACACGTGTGCATTGGCCGTAAGGGCTTTGAGGAAACGGTCGTGCAGCAGGCGCTCCTGCGCACGGCGGATGTTCACGGCCATAATGCCGCCCGCACTCTGCGAGAGGATGTACTTGCCCTGAACTATGAGGATCTGGGACGTGGGAAGGGTTCTGTCCTCAAACAGGGCCCCGTAGTTTTCGTTTTTGTCTACAAAAGAAGAATAAGAGGGCCGATTCGGTTGGACAGGACGGGATTCCGGCTCCCAGGCCTCGTCGTGTCCGGCGGGCATCTGGTCAAACGGGTTGAAGCTGAGGTCCACGCCGCCGGTGGGTACGCTGGAAGGACGGTAGTCCTCAAAGCGGGTTCCTATAACGGGAATGTCCCGGGCCTCGGGGTTGTCAAACTCTATGGAACCGGCCACGCCCACCTTGCCCAGCACTTCCTTCACGGCGGCAAACACAGTTTGGAAGAGAATCTGGTCTTCTTCGAACTTGATCTCTGCCTTGGTAGGGTGGATGTTTACGTCTACCGTGGAAGGATCTACGTCCAGATAGATGAAATAAGACGGGGTGTAGCCATCCGGAATCAGGTTTTCGTAGGCTTTCATCACGGCCTTGTGCAGCAGCGGGCTGCGGAAGTAGCGGCCGTTTACAAAGAAAAACTGGTTGCCCAGGGCCTTGCGGGCGCTCTCGGGCTTGCCCACATAACCCTGCACGTTGGCCAGCGTGGTACTGGCCTCAATGTCCACCAGCTCCCCTACCACGGCCGAACCCAGGAGGTCCTGGATGCGGAACTTGAAACTGGGAGCGGGTTTGACCACGTGGATGTCTTTGCCGTTATGGGTAAGGGTGAAGGCAATGTCGGGACGGGTAAGCGCCACGCGCTGGAACTCTTCCACAATGTGCCTCAACTCTACGTTGTCGCTCTTGAGGAACTTGCGGCGGGCCGGGATGTTGTAAAACAGGTTGCGGACGGCAATGTTGGTGCCCACCGGGCAGGATACTTCCCGCGTTCCCTTGTTCTCAGAGGCCGCCATTGTTACTTCCACGCCCAGTTCGGCATCGGCCTGCCGGGTGCGGAGGGTTACCTCGGCCACCGCCACTATGGAAGCCAGGGCTTCTCCGCGGAAACCGAAGGTGAGGATGTGGTGCAGGTCTTCGGCCGATGCGAGCTTGCTGGTAGCGTGGCGCTCAAAGCACAGGACGGCGTCGTCCGGCGTCATTCCGCAGCCGTTGTCAATGACTTGGATCAGAGTGCGGCCGGCATCGGCCACTACTACCTTCACATCCGTTGCTCCGGCATCTACCGCATTCTCCATCAGCTCCTTTACCACGGAGGCAGGCCGCTGAACAACCTCCCCCGCAGCAATCATATCTGCAATATTCTTGGGTAAGATCCTGAGTTCCATTACAACATCTCAAAGAATTTGGCCATATAGATGAGAACCACCACAATGAGGACCAGCGTTACCAGGGTAATGATGCCGTGGGCTTTGCCCATAGCCGAGCGGGTCTTCTGGTAGTTACCATTACGGAAAGCGCCCCGCAGGCTGCTGCCGGGCACATACTCTCCGTTTTCGCGGGCTTTTTCGTTGGTGCCGTCCACGTCCCCAAACATCTGGCGCCGCTTTTCCTCTTCGGGATCGTAATAGCGGGGCTTGTAGTTGAATACGCGGTGCGGCTGGTTGCCGAAAAATCCGAAATTGAATAAACTGGCCATGGCACTTTTCTTTAACTCACAAAAGTACCAAATAATTGTCAACTTCGCAACCCAGTTGCACGCACGAGTCTGTACCTTTGCATCAGTAAAAGTCACAGACTATGGAAAAGCATAATCATACCATCGAGTGCGAACATTGCCACGAGCATCATCACGGGCATGAGCACCATCACGAGCACGAACATCACCACGAACACGAGCACCACCACCATCACCACCACGGTGAGGAGGAGGAAGAAGGTCACGGCCGGCTCGTCAAGATCATAGTTGCCGCCGTCCTTCTGGCGGTGGCCGTTGTCATTGAGAAAAAGACCGACTGGGCCACCTGGCAGTATCTGCTGCTGTTCCTGGTGCCTTACCTGGTAGTGGGCTGGGATACCCTCAAGGAAGCGGCCGAAGGCCTCTTTGAAGGCGAAGCCCTCAGCGAAGATTTCCTTATGAGCATTGCCACGCTGGGTGCTCTGGGCCTCGGCTTTATGCCGGGTGCCGAGACGCAGTTCCCCGAGGCCGTCTTTGTGATGCTCTTCTTCCAGGTGGGCGAACTCTTTGAAGAGCTGGCCGAAGGCCGTTCCCGCAAGAGCATCTCGCACCTG
>JAEEQI010000171.1 GCA_016285215.1 Bacteroidales bacterium
CAATAAATATTTACTCTATTTGCGTCAAATAACAGATTCTTCACCCCTGCGGGGTTCAGAATGACAAGTTTCTGAGCAAAGCGAAGAATCTTTATACTTAAAGCAATGGCTATTATTGAAGTAAAGAACGTAACAAAGACCTTCGGTCCCAAAGTGGCGCTGGACAAGCTCTCGCTGGACATTCCGGAGGGCAAGATCTTCGGCCTCCTGGGGCCCAACGGCGCGGGTAAGTCCACTCTTATCCGTATCATCAACCGCATCACCCTGGCTTCTGAGGGTGAGGTGTACTTCCAGGGTCACCCCATCACGGAGGAGGACGTCTCCCGCATCGGTTATCTGCCGGAGGAGCGCGGCCTCTACCGCAAAATGAAAGTGGGGGACCAGTGCATGTACCTGGCCCAGCTCAAGGGAATGAGCTCCCGCGAGGCGGCCGTGGAACTCAAGAAGTGGTTTGTCCGCTTTGAGATCCAGGACTGGTGGAACAAGAAGGTGGAGGAACTCTCCAAGGGTATGGCCCAGAAGGTGCAGTTCATCACTACCATCGTGCATCGGCCCTCTCTGATGATTCTGGACGAACCTTTCAGCGGCTTTGACCCCGTGAATGCAGAGCTCATCCGCAAGGAGATTCTGCGCCTGAAGGAAGACGGTGCCACCATTATCCTCTCTACCCACAACATGGAGAGCGTGGAGGCCCTGTGCGAGAATATAGCCCTTATCAACAAGGGCAAACTGGTGGTGGCCGGCGGCACGGACGAGATCCGTCGCCAGCACGGCGAGGACAACGTGGAAATTGAGTACACGGATGCCTTCAAGGAGCGCAAGCAGCTGGTAGTGCCCCGCCCCGAGGTGAACGCCAAACTGAGCGAGCTCATTGCCCAGGATGTCACCATCAACTCCTTCAAGGAGGTGATTCCCCGTATGAACGATATCTTTATTAAATTAGTGACGAACGATTAATGAGATCCCCTTAAGTCCCTCCCCCGAGGGGAGGGGTTTCGGGAGGGGGTAACGTTAACAAATAAATGAATTCATTTATGAATTTCAAGAAATTAGGCATTGTTATTCAGCGTGAATACCTGAATAAGGTCAAGAAGAAGAGTTTCCTTCTCATTACTTTCCTGGCTCCCATTCTCTTTGCGGGTCTTTGCATCGTTCCTTCGCTCATTATGGTGGGCGCCAAGGAAGAGACCAAGCAGGTGGGTGTGATTGACCGCAGCGGCATTGTGTTGCCGTTCCTCACGGACAATGACGTAACCAAGTTTGTGGATCTGGGCACGGAGGCTTCTCCGGAGGCCATCAAGGCAGATTTTGCTTCGGCCGGCGTGGATATCCTCCTCACCATCTCCGAACTGGACACCGAGGCCCGTACCGTTACCGCAGACTGCTACTCCGAGAAGCCGCTGGGCATGGATACCGGCTCCATGATTGAGAATCGCATCAACGACGCCGTTGAGGCCTATCGCATTGAGAGCTATGGTATCGAGAACCTGGAGGAGATTATGGCCGGGGTTAAGTCCAACGTCAAGCTGCACACTTACACCGTGGATGAATCCGGTAAGGAAAGCATCTCGGAAAGCGGCATCTATATGGCCCTGTCCATGATTCTGGGTATGGCCATCTATATGTTCATCGCCCTCTTCTCCGGCATGGTCATGAGCTCCGTGATTGAAGAAAAGAGCTCCCGTGTGGTGGAGGTCCTCATGTCTTCCGTCAAGGCTACCGAACTCATGTTTGGCAAGATCATCGGCGTGGCCCTGGTGGCCCTCACGCAGTTCCTGCTCTGGATTTTGCTCACAGGTATGCTATTGGGCGTTGCTATGGGCATCCTGGGCAAGGACAAGATTATGGGTATGTTTGGAGACGATCCTTCCACCGAAATGGTTCAGCAGATGGCTGCTACCAGTGGCGTGCACCCTGAAGACCTGGATCTGGGCGGCGCTCTGGCTGCTGCTACCGACACTACCGGTGTTGCCGCCGGTGAACCTTCCGGTATGGATGTCATCGTGAGCACCATCGGCAATATCAACCTGGGTCAGATTGGCCTGGCCTTCCTCTTCTTCTTTGTCTTTGGCTACCTGCTGTATGCGTCGCTCTTTGCGGCCATCGGATCGGCCGTGGAGAACGAGGGAGACACATCCCAGTTGCAGCTGCCGGTCACCATTCCGCTGGTGATAGGCTTCCTGATTGCCATCTATGCTTTCAAGGCTCCCGACAGTGCCCTCGTGTTCTGGGGATCTATGATTCCTTTCACCTCTCCCATCGTGATGCTGGCCCGCATTCCTTTCGGTGTAGCTACCTGGGAACTGGTTCTGTCCATCGTGCTGCTGGTGGCTACCTTTGTAGTCTGCGCGTGGGCTTCGGCCAAGATCTATAAGGTGGGTATCCTTATGTTTGGTAAGAAATCCACCTTTAAAGACCTCTGGAAATGGCTGACAATGAAGTAAAAAATACCAAGAATACCTGGTACATTGCTTGGGCTTTAATCCTGGTTGGGGCAGTTTTTGCCGCCAGCCAGGCTTTGTCGCCTAAGGGTCCTTCCTTTGAATGGCGGTCTGTGACTATGGACGGCCATCGTATGCAGTCCAAGCCGGTCACCGCAGAGAATGTGCCCGAGGCCCTGGGCATCTTCAAGGACAGTGTGTATGTGGCTCCTTCCGGGGTTCAGTATCCTTTGGATAATCCGGTGGCCCGTTCGGCCCGTGTTATGGAGCAGGCCCAGAACAAGATGGCCACGCTCAAAGTGGTGATTGGGCACAGCGATGCCCAGCTGGAGAACCTTCGTACCAATCCGGACCTGCCGCTGGGCAATCTCTTTGCCGATGCCCTGCGGGAATATGGCACCGATTATTTCAAGGTACCTATGGATTTTGCCATTACCAACTTTGGCGGTATCCGCGTTCCTATGCCCAAGGGAGACGTTACGCTGGACGATATTACGTCTATGCTTCCCTTCAAGAATTATATGGTGTATGCCCGTATGAAGGGCAGTGCGCTTACCACTCTCTTTGAGCAACTGGCCCAGACCAAGGCCTTCCAGGCCACCAGCGGCGCTACCATCCGGGTCAAGGCCCACAAGCTGGAGAGCGCTCTTATTGGTGGTAAGCCCATTGACCCTGACAAGGTGTACAATGTGACCACCATCGACTTCCTGCTGGACGGCGGAGACCAGATTAACATTGGTGCCCTGGCAGAGAGCGTGAAGCTCTCCCACGTACTGCTCAAGGACGTGATGCTGCACTACATCCGTGAGTGCGACGCCCGCGGAGAAATGATCCACGGCCAGAGCGACGGCCGGGTAATTATGGAGGACTAAGCTATGAAAGATAAGATCATTCGCATTGTATTGGTCCTCGCCGGCCTGTGCGTGGTGGGCTATTGCATCTATGTAGGAAAGCAGGTGGGCAAGCGCCAGACGCAGCGGCTCACCATTATCCACGTGAACGACACGCACAGCCATCTGGAGGCCGAAAAGACCGCATATCCCGGTATGGGCGGCGTCCTGGAGCGCGCAGCTTTTGTAGACTCCGTAAGAAAGGCCGATGGCAAAGAGAACGTGCTCCTGCTCCACGCCGGAGACTTCTGCCAGGGAACGTCGTATTTCTCGGAGTTCCACGGTCTGGTGGAGGTTCAGCAGCTCAATGCGCTGGGCTACGACGTTGTAACGCTGGGCAACCACGAGTTTGACAACGGCATCGAGGCCCTGGGAGAACTCCTCTCGCACCTGGATGCCCCGGTGGTGGTGTGCAATTACGACTTCTCTCCCTTTGAGGCAGGGAAGTACATCAAGCCCTATGTGATTCTGGAGCGCGCCGGCAAGAAGATTGGCGTGGTGGGTGTCCTCTGCGGCCTTAAGGATATGGTAGCCGGCGACATTGCCAACCGTATCCCTTCGTTCGATATGATTCCCACGGTGCAGAAGTACGTGGACGAGATTCGTCCCCAGGTGGATTACGTGATTGCCCTTACCCATATCGGTTACACGGAGCACAATCCCGGAGATACCACGGATCCCATGCTCTGCGCTGCTACGCGCGGCATTGACCTCTTTGTGGGCGGCCATTCCCATACCTTTATGGATGAGCCTGCCTACCAGACCAACCTGGACGGAAAGAAAATTCCCATCGTCCAGGTAGGATGGATGGGAATCTACATGGGTGAAGCCCACGTAACCTTCTAGAGGATATTCATCGATTGTTCTCTTATTTTTTCCAGCTCGTCTTTCATCCGAACGACGAGCTGTTGTATTCCTGCGTGGTTGGCTTTGGAACCGGTGGTGTTAATCTCTCGGCCCATTTCCTGAAGGATGAAGCCCAGCTTCTTGCCGGGGTAGGGCTC
>JAEEQI010000172.1 GCA_016285215.1 Bacteroidales bacterium
GGGACGATACGTACAAGCTCATCAAGGCCTCCGACGGCATTTTCGATGTCCGGAAGTTCAGGGCCGGAGCGGCCTGGCAGGCATACTATCAGGACTCTACGCAGCTGCAGTATCTGGTTTATGAAGAAGGCCGTGTGCGCAGCATCATCTTCCAGTGCGCAGACAGCCTTTCGGCCTGGACGTATGACAAACCGGTAGAAAGGCAGGAAGAGGTGGCCGATGTCACCATCCACTCCTCCCTCTGGAACGATATGCTGGACGCCGGAGCCTCGCCGCTGCTCATAGTGGAGCTGGCCGATATTTACGCCTGGACGGTGGACTTCTTCGGCCTGCAGGAAGGAGACCGCTTCCGAGTGCTGTACCACCAGGATGTCTGTGAAGGGGAGGTCTTCCGTATCAACGACGTAGAATACGCCGTCTTCAGCAGGGCCGATAAAGATTTCCCGGCGCTGTTCTTTGACCAGAATGACGGCGGCAATAAGTACTGGAACGAGAAAGGAGAAAGTATGCGCAAGGCTTTCCTCAAGGCCCCGCTCAAGTTTACCCGCATCTCTTCCGGCTTCACCTATCACCGCCTGCACCCCGTGCACGGCGTTGTAAGGCCCCATACGGGCGTAGACTATGCCGCTCCCACCGGTACGCCCGTGATGAGCATTGGTGACGGTACCGTCATCAGCAAGGGCTGGGGCGGCGGTGGCGGCAACACCGTTAAGATCCGTCACAATTCCGTTTATACCACCGGTTACATGCACCTTTCCAAGTACGCTGCCGGCCTCAAGGTAGGAGACCGCGTACACCAGGGACAGGTGATTGGATATGTGGGTATGACGGGCACGGCCACCGGCCCGCACCTGGATTTCCGCGTATGGAAAAACGGTTCGCCCATTAATCCGCTCAAGATGGATTCCCCGTCCGGAGAACCCATTCAGAAGCAGTATCTTCCGGCCCTGGATTCTTTGTATGGTCTCCGCTCCCACCGGCTGGATTCCCTTCTCAACGCAAATAAACTAATGACCTATGAATAAAGACAATCGGCTCTCTCTGATGGCAGGCCTTATGATTGGCCTGGGTGCCTATGGATTCCTGGCCCTTGGCGGTATCCCCGGGGCGGTTATTTTTGGCTTCGGCCTTATTGGCGTAGTCATTTCCGGCTCCAATCTGTATACCGGAAAGGCCGGCGTCCTCACCGATATGGGCGCCTTAACCCGCATCTGGTTCTACAATGTGGTGGCCTGCACCCTCATCGGCCTTCTGGTTGTTGCCCTGGGTGGAGAACCTATGGAACGGGCCCAAGCCGTTGTAGCCGGTCGTTTTGCCCAAGGTCCCTGGCGCAGTTTCCTCCGCGCCGTGGGCTGCGGCATCATCATTGACCTGTCCGTGTGGCTCTACCGCACCAGCAAGTCCCTGATTCCCATTATCTTTGGTGTGCCGCTCTTTATCCTCTGCGGCTTCTACCACTCCATCGCAGACGTCGTCTACCTCGTAGGCGCCTGGAAGTGGAATCCCGCCATCCTTTGGTTCTATCCCATCATTGTGGTGGGCAACTTCGTGGGCTGCAATGTCCGCCGCGTCCTCTGGCCCAAAGAGGGATAAATGACGCTCAAAGACCGCATCTTCCTCATTTGGAGTTACGGAAAACCCCAGTTCCTGGTGGGAGGCGTGTATAATCTGTTTTGCACGTTTCTGCTATGGAATGGGATTTCGTATTCGTTTTTCGTAAATGCCTTTATCCTGAAGATGCCGTTGTATGCTATTACGCTCTTCTTGTTACACCAGTTCCGGGATAAGGACAGTTGTTTCTTTTATATCAACCTGGGCCTTTCCCGCCGAAAGATGCAGATAAGCGTTCTAGTGGTGGATTTCCTGGCCCTTGCTATTCTGTTAACTACGGTCCTTCTGCTGCATGGATAAACACCGGCTCATAGTGGACAGCGTGGTGGTCCGTTTTGGAGACAAGACGGTCCTGAGCGGCGGTTACATCACTTCGGAAACCGGCCTGGTTACGGGGCTGCTGGGCCGAAACGGAGCCGGAAAGTCCTGTATGTTCCGTGCCTTGATGGGCGGCCTTCGGGTGGAGAACGTAATGGTAAGCATAGATGAAAAACCCGTGGACCGGCAGGTTATCGGCCATTCTATCAAATACCTTCCACAGGGCCGTTTGCTCCCTGAGAGCATCTCTTTGCACCGGGCCTTTGAGCTCTATGGCGTGAATTACTGGTCCTTTGTCAACCGCTTCCCCAAATACTCCCGTTTCTGCGATTCCCATATTTGGGAACTCTCCGGCGGAGAAGCCAGACTGGTGGAACTGTATCTGGTCTTGCTAAGCGAAGCCCCTTTCTACATCCTGGACGAACCTTTTTCGCAGATTGATCCTGTGAGCATTGAGGCCGTTCAAGAGCTCATCCGCGAGCGCCGCAAGGACCACGGAATCATTGTTACCGACCACAACTACGAAGCCATCTCCTCCGTAGCCGATAATCTATTTGTCATCGCAGACGGCTACACCAACCAGGTCCACTCCCGTGAAGACCTGGTTCGGCATGGTTATCTGCGGTAGACGTCCCACTCTCTGGACCGTCTACCGCATTTTGGGTACCTTTTCGTGGTAGACGTCATCATTTTTTGGACGTTTACCTCACTGAGGGCCGATGAATATGTCTCCAGGAGGAAGGGGTAGGCTTCCGTTCCACCGGCAGAAAAGGGGCTCACCCGGTCGCTTGACCGGGGAACTCCTCCTTTTAGCCACGCCTTCGGCGCGTCTAACGTCGTCAAACAGTCCCCGGTATGTGCAAATTTTGCACACACCAAGGACGGGTCCAATTCTCCCTCAGAAAAGATATTCTTGATGTGTCTTCCGATAACAGTCCTGTCGCGGTTAAACAACAATGCCAACTGTCTGATAGTCAACCACACAGTTTCTTTCGTCATCCATACATTGAGTTTAATGGAATCATCTAGGTTGTAAATTGCCACTTCACCAACCTCATCAGGGGATGGTACCAGCAACTGCCGCATTTTTAGTGTCTGTTGCTCTACTTGGCTTAACTGGTTGCAGTCTGCAACCGGTTCCGACGTCTGAATATTATTCTTCTTTGCCATAAAATTAGGGTTTAATGTTGATTAATCAGGTTTACTACCACTTTTACCATTGTCTCCATCTCATCTGTGTGGCTTTCTGCAATCATCAGGGTTAGGGAAACCAGAGTGGCGTCTGCAACCCGCTTGGTGCCGTCCGGGTGATACAGGATGCCGTTATTCTGCATAAACCAGAGAAACAGGGTGGCGGCAATCCGCTTGTTCCCGTCCACGAAGGAGTGGTTTTTAACAACAAGATATAGTAGCATAGCAGCCTTTTCTTCAATACTGGGATATAAGTCTTTACCATCCCAGGTCTGGTATATCTGGCCGATGCTGCTGTGGAAGGATGCATCCTTCTCTACACCGAAAAGGTCACTGTTACCAAATTTGTTCCGAATGCTGACGATTGTTTCCATGGCGTTTTCGTACGTGGCGTGAAAGCGCTCTGGCGCCGTAGTCCCTTCAAGCTTCAGATTCTGGTAATCGTAGGCATCCAGCGTGTCCAGTGCATAAGTATAGTCACGGACAACATCGAAGATGGGCTTGATCTGGTCATTCTTGGGTCCTTCCAGATACCCCATCGTACGTCCGACAACTTCTACCAGTGCCTTCAGATCTTCATATTTCTGTTGAGCCAGGTTGCTTCGAACCGCGTAGCCTTTGATAAGGTATTCTTTGAGGACGGAGGTGGCCCAGATACGGAACAAAACGCCTTCTTGACTATGTACTCTATAGCCAACAGAAATAATAACATCCAGATTGTAAAGTGTTCTGACGTAAGGCTGTACGCCTCTGCTGCCCATATGTGCAAATTTTGCACACGTGCTATCTTCCCGTAATTCACCGTCACTAAAAATGTTCCTGATATGTCTGCCTATTACAGTTCTGTCTTTTTTGAACAGCCGAGACATCATCTCTTGTGATAGCCACACCGTATCGTTTTCCAATCTCACATCAACAGCAGTAGTACCATCTGCGGTTTGGTATATAACGATTTCTCCTCTAGAAGCATTATTTGTATTGTTTTCCATAATTGTGTTTCCAGTTGAAATCCAAATAAAAATGGATTCCGATTTTATTGGTTAAACTTTAATTTATTTATATCCAAGGCCTTACAGCCAAAAATATTTTTCTCCATGTTTGCGTTGGTACGCGTAACTCTGCG
>JAEEQI010000173.1 GCA_016285215.1 Bacteroidales bacterium
TTCCGGATGGAAGAATCTTTGAAGGAAGGCCGTCCTGCCGGTCTGGAGCACTTCGGCCCCTGGCCCACCATCTATGAAGGGCTTTCCTCCCTGCCCAAGCAGGCGCAGGACAGCTGGTTTGGCTTTGACCATTTCTACAGCGACCATTCCTTTGATGCAGCCCTTCCCATCGTTTTTGCCGGCAAGCCCCGCAAGATTATGGACGTAGGAGGCAATACGGGCCGATTCTCCCAGCGCTGCGTGGCCTATGACCCTCAGGTGGAGATGACCATCGTGGACCTTCCCCAGCAGATTGGCCTTATGAAGGAAGCCACCAAGGAAGACCCCAATGCGGTTCGCATTCACGGTTTTGGCACCAACCTGCTGGACCCCAAGAACGAATTCCCTCAGGATCTGCATCCGGACGTAATCTGGATGAGCCAGTTCCTGGACTGCTTCAGCGAGCCCCAGATCCTCAGCATCTTAAAACGGGTCGCCAAGGTGATGGACGCCAATACGCGCCTTCTCATTATGGAAACCTTCTGGGACCGCCAGAAGTACGAGCCCGCCGCCTTCTGCCTCACTATGACCAGCCTGTATTTCACGGTTATGGCCAACGGCAATTCCAAGATGTACCACTCAGATGATTTTGTACGGGTGGTCAAGGAAGCTGGCCTGGAAGTGGTGGCCATCCACGACGGTCTGGGTCAGGGACACAGTATTATGGAATGTAAAAAACCACTATAGCTATGAGTATCGAAGAAATTAAAGAAAAAGTAACCACCTTCCTGGTGGACGAATTGGAAATTGAAGAATCCAAGATTGCAGACGGCGCCCGCCTCAAGGAGGATCTGGGAATTGATTCCCTGGAAGTAGTGGATGTTGTTGTTCTGGTAGAAGACTCCTTCGGTTACAAGATGAAACCCGAAGACTTCAAGGAGCTCAAGACCCTGGAAGATTTCTGCCAGTTTATCAAGAATCATATTGCCTAAAGAGGCACATAAGAACTGGAAGGGGAGCACGGACGGTACGCCCTGGATGCATCGTGCGCTCATTTCCCTGGCCCGCATCTTTCCCTTACGCCTTCTGTATGGGCTGATGGCTACCTCCATCCCGTTTTACGTGATGCTGGATGGCAGGGGCCGAAGGGCTTCCTATTCCTTTTTCAGGAAGAGGATGGGCTATGGATGTATCCGGAGTTTTCTCCACGTCTTCTGCAATATGTATAATATGGGCAAGGTGGTCATTGACCGCTTTGCTGCGTATGCCGGCAAGCAGTTCAGGATTCTGGGCCAGGACCAGTATCTCTATGATTCGCTGGTTCCGGACGGCACTTATATGCTAATGGCATCGCATATGGGCAACTTTGAGATGTCCGGCTATATGATCCGGTCGCCCAGACCGATGAAGACACTGGTATTTGCCGGTGAGCAGCAGCAGGTTATGGAACAGCGTTCCCGCCTCTTCACCGACTGCAACGTCCAAATGGTGCCCGTGAAGGAAGACATGTCCCACCTCTTTGTCCTGAACGACGCTCTCCAAAGCGGAGAGATCGTTTCTATGACGGCAGACCGTTCCTTTGGCTCTTCCAAATCTCTCCGCTGTTCCTTCTTTGGACAGGAGGCCTCTTTTCCGGCAGGTCCCTTTACCCTGGCTATCCGGCGCAATGCTACGGTATTTGCCGTTTTCATTATGAAAGAAGGCAGCCGGACGTTCCGTGCCGTTGTAGAAAAGCTGCAGGCACAGGGAGAAGGAGCCGCCCGGCTCCAGTCTCTGGCCGATGCCTATGCCTCGGTGCTGGAACGGGTTGCCCGGCAGTATCCCGACCAATGGTTTAACTTTTATGATTTTTGGGCCGTATGAGCAGTTTCCACGACATTCCCATAGGTGAACTCCTACCCCAGCAGCCTCCGTTCCGCTTTGTGGACCACATAGAGTATTACGGAGAAGGGGAGACCCGCGTAAGCTTTACGCCGGGTAGCGGCAACCTCCTTATGGAAGACGGCTGCCTTAGTGCCGCCGGTCTGATGGAGCATATGGCCCAGGCCAGTGCCACCCGTGTGGGCTATTACAGCAAGTATATCCTGCACGTTCCCGTGAGCATTGGTTACATTGGCCAGGTGCGCAAATGGACGCTGAACCGCCTTCCCAAGGCCGGAGAGCTTCTGGAAACCTCCGTATATCTGCGTCAGGAAGTGTTTAACATCTCCCTGGCCGATATTGAAGTGCGCACAGCCGCCGGAGAAGTGCTGGCAACGGCCTCCCTTAAAACAGCCCTGAAGGATGACTAAGGTTTTCTGCATAGGCTGCGGTCTGGTAACGCCGGTGGGGAATACCCCGTCGGAGGTTCTGGCCGCTGTCCGTGCCGGAAAATCGGCCTTCCGCCTCTATGACGGCTGGCCGGAGCCTTATTATGCCTCCCTGCTGGATAGAAACGGTTTTGAGGGGCCCTCGTTCTTTGACCACATTGCCCTCCAGGCGGCCCGTACGGCTGTTCAGGAGGCCGGTATTGACGCATCTTCGGCCCGTGTGGGTCTGGTTCTCTCTACCATTAAGGGAAATATTGAAAAGATTGATACGGAAGATGTGTCGCTGGCCGCTGCTGCGGATACCCTGGCAAAGGGATTGGGCGTGAAAACCACCCCTGTAGTGGTGTCCAATGCCTGTATTTCCGGTCTTGCCGCGTTGTTACAGGGTGTAAGAATGATCCGTAGCGGCGCCTATGACCATATTATAGTAGTAGGGGCCGAGGTACAGAGCCGATTCATAGTAACCGGTTTCCAGTCCCTGAAAGCCCTGTCCCTGAATCCCTGCAAGCCTTTTGACGCCGACAGAGAGGGTCTCAACGTAGGTGAGGCCGCAGCTGCAATGGTATTATCAGCCCAACCGGTTTCTTTTGAACCCCGTCCGGTTTCAGGAAATTATTTTTCGCAAGGCTTTGCGAAAAACCAATTTCCTGAAACCTCCACAAGGCTACCGCACGGTGTCGACTGGCCGTTTTGGGAGATTGTTGAAGGGGCGGTGAGGAATGATGCCAATCATATTTCCGGGCCGTCCAGGACGGGTGAGGGAAGCTATAATGCCCTCAGATATGTGCTGGAAGGGGTATCGGCAGAGGAGTTGGCATTTGTGAATGTACACGGAACGGCTACCAGGTACAATGATCAGATGGAAGCCATTGCCCTGAACAGGGCTGGCTTACAGGATGTACCCGTGAATGCCCTCAAGGGCATCTTTGGCCATACAATGGGGGCTGCAGGTATCCTGGAGTCCATTGTTTCTATGAAGGCCTGCGATGCGGGCGTGATACTGCCCACGCAGGGCTTCTGCCAGATGGGCGTGGAGCCGGCCGTGAATGTTTCGGCCCTGGAAAGAAAGACCGACAGGAAGGTTTTTGTGAAACTGCTGTCCGGTTTTGGTGGCGTGAACGGAGCTTTGCTCTTTAGAAAAGGAGGTGCGGAATGAAGCAGGTGAGTATTCCTTCGGGTGCTTCCTTGACGGAGCTGTACCGTAAGTGGGTAGGGGACTATCCCAAGTTCTTCAAGATGGATACCCTGAGCAAGCTGGGTTTCCTTCTTACGGAGATGCTGGTGCACGACGAGCCGGACCGTTTCACCTTCCGGGAAGACCGCGCGGTGCTGGTATTCAGCCGCGAAGGCTGTGTGGCCAATGACCGCCACTATGCGGAGTCTATGAAGGACTTCCCTTCGCCGGCGCTGTTTGTGTATACGCTTCCCAACATTGTCTCCGGAGAGATTGCCATCCGCAACAAATGGGGTGGAGAGAGCTCTGCCTACGTACTTGAAAGCTACGATGAGGCCCGGATTTGGGAGCTGGTAAGGCAGGCTTTTCAGGATAAGTGCACCAAATCGGCCTTGGTGGCCTGGATTGACTGCATCTCTGATAATGACTTTGTAACCAACGCTTGGTTAGTTAATGAAACAGATATGTTATGAATGATAACAAAAATGTTAGATATGGAAAACTTGATCAACGAGCTTAAATTGAAGGTAATTGATGCCTTGAACCTGGACGGAATGACCCCCGAGGACATTGACGACAATGCTCCTCTGTTTGGAGATGAAGGTCTGGGTCTGGACTCCATAGATGTACTGGAACTGATTGTCCTTTTGGAGAAGAATTACGGCATCCGCCTGGCTTCTCCCGCCCAGGGCAAGGAGGTTTTCCAGAGCGTGGCCGTTATGGCTGCCTATGTAGAAAAGAACCGTACCAAGTAAGTGAAG
>JAEEQI010000017.1 GCA_016285215.1 Bacteroidales bacterium
AGTACAACTACCGCCAGGAATTTTATATTGATAACCACTATAACACTATGTTCAGCCAAACCGATCAACAGCAAATCCTGGACAGAGGCGCCAGCCTCCGACAGGTAAAAGAGCAGATTGAGCATTTTAAGAATGGCTTCCCCTGGATGAAGATCGTGGGACCCGCCACTCCTGAAAGAGGCATCAAAGTGCTGGATCCCAAAGCGGTAAAAGCCGCAGTAGACTATTATCAGAAGGCCGAAGTTCACGGAAAGAGCAAGTTTGTACCTGCCTCCGGCGCAGCTTCCCGTATGTTCAAGGATATGTTCCAGGGCCTGGCAGAGCTGGAAGCCGGCAAGGATCTTCCGGCCGATGCCCCCGGTGCCAAGCTGGCTGCCCGCATCAAGGATTTCGCCTTTTATACGGAAGAACTCTTCGGCACGCCTGAGGATACCCGGGAATACCGCCTGGAAACCCTCAAGAAGCTTCTGAAAGAAGATGGCCTGGCCTATGGCAGCAAGCCCAAGGGCGTTCTCTGCTTCCACCGCTATCCGGAAGAAGTACGCACCGCCATTGCCGAGCATCTGGTAGAAGCCCAGGAGTATATGCGAAACAGTGACGGTACGTGCAACCTGACCATTACCATCTCTCCGGAGCACCAGTCTCTCTTTGAGATTGCCATTGGCGCCATCAAGGAGGCCTATGAGAAGAAGTACGGTGTCAAGTACAATATCACCTTCACCTTCCAGGACAAGGCCACGGATACCATAGCCGTAACGCCGGACAACAAGCCCTTCCGCAAGGAAGACGGAACCCTTCTGTTCCGTCCCGCCGGTCACGGTGCCCTCATCTACAACCTCAATAAGGTAACGGACGAGCTGGTGAGCATCAAGAACATTGACAACGTGGCCCACGAGAAACTCCTGCCCGTTACGGCCGAGTACAAGCAGGTGCTTATGGGCGTTGCCCTGCAGCTCAGAGATAAAATCTTTGACTTCCTCCGCAAGCTGGACGAAAATCCTTCCGTGCAGCTTTGCAATGAGATAGAGAAGTTCCTGGACAAGGAACTCTGCGTCCAGATGCCGCTGGCCCATTCCGAGGAAGAACGCGTGAAGATGCTCCGTGCCAAGCTCAACAGGCCCATGCGCGTGTGCGGTATGGTGCGCAATGAGGGAGAGCCCGGCGGCGGTCCTTATGTGATTGCCGGCAAGGATGGCTGCACCAGCCTCCAGATTCTGGAAAGCGTCCAGATCAACAAGGAAGACGCCGGAGCTATGGCTGCTATGAACCAGGCCACGCACTTCAATCCCGTAGATCTGGTTTGCTGCCTCAATGACTACAAGGGCAAGCACTTTGACCTCCTCAAGCACGTGGACCCCGACGCCGGCTTTATGAGCTCCAAGAGCTACGAAGGCCGTGAACTCAAGGCCCTGGAACTCCCCGGCCTCTGGAACGGCGCTATGAGCGACTGGAACACCCTCTTTGTGGAAGTCCCCATCGAGACCTTTAACCCTGTAAAAGTAGTGCTGGACCTCCTTCGCCCTTCTCACCAAAGTTGATTAATAAGCCCCTAAAGTCCCTCCCCCGAGGGGAGGGGTTTCGGGAGGGGGTAACGTATACATTTTATTTTCATGAAATGAAACAAGCAGTAGCTGGAACTTTAGAATCAGGTGACATTATGGTCACCATCGGCCCCGGAGAAGGGCTGCAAGTAGATTTGCAGAGCTCCGTGGCCGCCCAGTTCGGCCGTCAGATCAAGGCCGTCATTACCGAGACCCTGGAAGGGCTCGGCATTAAAGATGCCCACGTGGAAGCCGTGGACAAGGGAGCACTCGATTGTACCATCCGGGCGCGGGTAACCGCAGCTGCCGTCCGGGCAACAGGCAAAGACGTATGGAAAGACTAAGGAGAACCATGATGTTCGTTCCCGGTAACAATCCGGGAATGATGGCCGATGCCCATATTTACGGCCCCGACAGCATTATGCTGGACCTGGAAGACTCCGTAACTATGGCCGAAAAGGACGCAGCGCGCCTTCTGGTGCACAACGCCCTTAAGACCATCGATTACGGCAAGACTGAAATGGTGGTCCGCATTAACCCGCTCAATACCCCTTATGGAAAGAAGGACGTGGAAGCCGTGGTCAAGGCCGGCGTGGACGTAATCCGTATGCCCAAGACCGAAACGGCCGAAGAAGTCCAGGAACTCGAAGCCGAGATTCTCAAAGTGGAACAGGAGATTGGCCGGGTAGGGGAGACCAAGATTATGGCCGCCATTGAAAGCGCTCTGGGTATTGTAAATGCCTATGCCATTGCAACGGCTTCGCCCCGTATGATGGGTATCGCCCTGGGTGCCGAGGACTACAGCGCCAACCTTAAGACCAACCGTACTCCGGGCGGTGCAGAGCTCCTGCTGGCCCGCGAGCAGATTGTGGTGGCCGCCCGTGCCGCCGGTATCTGCTGCTTTGATACGGTATATTCCAATCTGGACGATATGGAGACCTTCCGCAAGGAGGTGGAACTCATCAAGACCCTGGGCTTTGACGGTAAGTCCATCATCAACCCCCGTCAGATTGAGGTGGTGAACAGCGTGTTCACGCCCACCGAGAAGGAAATCACCAAGGCCCGCGCCGTGGTAGCCGCCATCAAAGAGGCCCAGGCCAAGGGTTCCGGCGTTATTGCCGTGAATGGTAAGATGGTAGACCGTCCGGTGGTTCTGCGTGCAGAGCGTACCATTGCTCTGGCCGTGGCTGCCGGTGTAATCAGTGAGGAGGAAGCCCTATGAGAAACAGCAAGTTAGTAACTCTGGAAGAGGCCATCAAGCGTTCCGGCCTCCAGAATGGAATGACCATCAGCTTCCACCACCATTTCCGTGGCGGAGACAAGGTGGTGAATATGGTGGTGGACAAGCTCGCAGAAATGGGCTTCAAAGACCTTAAGCTGGCTGCCTCCAGCCTTTCCGACGTACACGCCCCTCTCATTGACCACATCAAGAACGGTGTCATTACCGGTATCTCCACTTCCGGTCTGCGCGGCGCCCTGGCCGATGCCATCTCTCACGGCCTCCTGAAAGAGCCCGTGGTGTTCCGCTCACACGGCGGACGCGGCAGCGCCATTGCCAACGGTGAGCTCAAGATTGACGTAGCCTTCCTGGGTGCCTCTTCGGCCGATGAACTGGGCAACGCCTGCGGCTATTCCCGTTCAGAGAACGCCAAATCCATCTGCGGCTCGCTGGGTTATGCCCTTCCCGATGCCCGTTACGCCAAGCACGTGGTGGTGATTACCGACGACCTCGTGGAGTATCCCAATATGCCCATGTCCATCTCTGCGGCCGATGTGGAATCCGTAGTAGTAGTGGACAGCGTAGGTGACAGCTCCAAGATTGCTGCCGGCGCCATCCGTGACTCCAAGAACCCCCGTGACATCCTGCTGGCCAAGCAGGCCGCCAAGGTTATCATCAATTCCGGTCTCTTTGTAGACGGATTCTCCATCCAGACCGGTACCGGCGGTGCCTCCCTGGCTGCCGTCAAGTACATCCGCGAGGAGATGATCAACCGCGGCATCAAGGCTTCCTTCGCCCTGGGCGGTATCACGGCCCATATGGTCAAGCTCCACGAAGAAGGCCTCATTGGCAAGCTCATTGACGTCCAGTCCTTCGACAAGGTGGCGGCCGAATCCATCAAGAACGACCCTACCCACCAGGAAGTATCGGCCGTGGAGTATGCCTCCGGCCAGCACCTGGGTTCCGCTACCCACGCCCTGGATATCGTTATCCTGAGCGCCCTGGAAGTGGATACGGACTTCAACGTGAACGTACTGGTAGGTTCTGACGGTATTATCCGTGGCGCCATTGGCGGTCACCAGGATACCGCAGCCGACAGCGCCCTCAGCATCATCGTATGCCCGCTCCTCCGTGGCCGCATCCCTTGCGTAGTGCCTCACGTGACCACTCTCATTACCCCCGGCAAGTCCGTGGATGTGGTGGTGACCGAGTACGGCATTGCCGTGAATCCGGCCCGTCCCGAGATTGCAGAAAAGCTTAAAGCAGCCGGTCTTAATATCGTTGATATCAAGCAGCTGGCCGCCAAGGCTTCTTCCATCATCGGTACGCCCGATCCGCTGCCTTTCGGTGACAAGGTGGTAGGTATCGTGATGAACCGTGACGGTTCTGTCCTGGACAAAATCCATAACATTGTGGAATAATGCCCGTTACACTGGCAGAGCTCCTGGACAGCCGCGACACGCGGGTGAAACACCAGAAGGACTTGCTTGGAGCCAATCCAGGCAAGTCTCTTCTTTGTTTGACCGTCCAGTTGCCGGGTCCCGAAAAACGGAATGCTACCTCGTTGAAGATTGCCAAGGCAGGGGTAGAAGCCATCCGGAAGGCCTTTTTGCCAGAGTATGAAGAACTTAAGGATCTGGATACCGGTTATGAAGCCTATTTCCTGGTAGATTTGCCGGCCGAAGAGGCCAAAAGACGTACCTGCCAGATAGAAGACTCCCATCCGTTAGGCCGATTAATGGATATCGATGTCCTGTATAGTTTCCCTCCGGTTTCAACGGCCCCTCCGGCCCATCCGGTTGTGGAAAATTATTTTTCGCAAAGCTTTGCGAAAAACCAATTTTCCACAACCTCCACAGAGCCTACGCACATAGTGGGGCGTGCTGACATTGGATTTCCACCAAGAAGGTGTCTTCTGTGTGGGAATGAGGTGCGGTATTGTATGAGAGCCAAGACGCACTCCAGAGATGAGTTATTGAGTCGAATTGAACAAATGATTAAGGAATATGAGCTACAAGCCCCTAACCCCCGAACAAATTGAACTGCTGGTTCAAAGAGGCTGCCGGGCCGATGACTGGTCCTCGGTTTGCACCTCACATCCCGAATCCCTGAACTACGTGCGCAATGTCCGCTTTTCCGGCACAGTGCAGTTTGGGCGCTTTGAGGAAGTGTTTACCCTTCCCGGAGGCGTCAGGAAGCACTCCGGTCTGCGTAATGCGACTTTGCACAATGTAACCGTAGGGGACAATTCCCTCATTGAAAACGTAACCAATTACGTGGCCAATTACACCATTGGTGCCCATTCCTATATTGAGAATGTGGACCTGCTGGTGTGCGAAGGCCCCTGCTGCTTTGGCAATGGCGTGGAAGTGTCGGTCCTCAGCGAGACCGGTGGCCGCGAGGTCAAGATCTACGACCGCCTGAGTGCTCAGATTGCCTATGTGCTGGCTATGTACCGGCATCGGCCTGCCCTGATTGAACGCCTGAATGCTCTTATTGAGGAGTATGCCGCCGGGAAAGAGAGCAGCGTGGGCGTCATTGGGGATCATGTGTCCATCCGGAATACCCGTCATATCAACGGCGTTAACATTGGAGACTACGCCGTTATCAGCGGTGCCAGCCGCCTCAGAAACGGTACCATCATCAGCAATGAGATTGCACCCGTAATCATTGCCCACGGCGTCATTGCAGACGATTTCATCATCTGCAGCGGCTCCCACGTGGCCGACAATACCTCCCTGGAGCGTTGCTTCGTGGGCCAGTGCTGCCGCCTGGGGCACGGTTACAGCGCCTCCGATTCGCTCTTCTTCAGCAATTGCCAGGAAGAGAACGGCGAGGCCTGCGCCATCTTTGCCGGTCCGTTTACCGTAACGCACCACAAGAGTACGCTCCTCATTGCCGGTATGTTCTCCTTTATGAACGCCGGCAGCGGCTCCAACCAGAGCAATCATATGTACAAGTTGGGACCTATGCATCAGGGTATCCTGGAGCGCGGTGCCAAGACATCGTCCGACTCTTATATCCTCTGGCCTTCCCGTGTAGGTGCCTTTTCCCTGGTGATGGGACGCCACGTGACGCACTCGGACACTTCGGCCCTTCCTTTCTCTTATCTGATTGAGCAGCAGAATACTACTTATCTTGTGCCGGGTGTGAACCTGCGCAGCGTGGGTACGGTCCGTGATGCCCAGAAATGGCCCAAGCGTGACGCCCGTAAGGACCCTGACCGCCTGGACTGCATCAACTACAACCTGCTGAGCCCCTACACCATCCAGAAGATGTTCAAGGGCATTCAGCTCCTGAAGAACCTGCAGTATTCGTCCGGCGAACTCTCGGACGTGTACTCGTACCATAGCACCAAAATCCGCAACAAATCGCTCCGGAGCGGTATCCATTACTACCAGACGGCCATTGCCAAGTTTCTGGGCAATTCCATCATCAAACGCCTGGAGAATATGCCCGCCGGTGCCTCCGACGAGGAAATCCGCCAACTTCTCAAGCCCACCTGCCCCATAGGAAAGGGACAATGGGCCGATGTGGCCGGCCTCCTGGCTCCGAGGGACTGCCTCACCGAGCTGGTGAACTGCGTGGAGAAGGGTGAAATGAACCTTCACGATTTCTCCGATGCCTTCCATATGCTCCACGAGCAGTACTATGATGCAGAGTGGACCTGGGCCTACGACAAGTACGGAGATTTCTTTGGCACTCCGCTGGACAGCATAACCGCCGCCCAGGTGGCCGACATTGTCAAGCGCTGGAAAGAGGCCGTCATCGGCCTGGACAAGGAGCTCTACGAGGATGCCCGCAAGGAGTTCAACCTGGCCTCTATGACCAGTTTCGGGGCCGATGGAGACCGCGAAACCAAAGAGCGTGACTTCACGGAAGTGCGCGGTGATTTTGAGTCCAACTCCTTTGTGAACGCCGTCCTGGACCACATCCGTACCAAGGAAGCCCTGGGCGATGAATTGTTGATCCGCCTGGAAAGATAATGATCCGTTGGTTAATCATACCGCTTGTGCTGTTGCTGGGACACCCGGTCACAGTGATAACCGATCCGGAAGAGGAAACGTGCACCTATGATGTCCGTTACCTCTATGGCAACCTGAATACCAAGGTGGCCAAGGCTACTTTTACCCTTACCCAGGACGAATTTGAAGGCCAAGATGCATACAAGGCCGAAATTGGAATCAAGGTCCAGCCCATCTTCCGGCTTTTCATGCACTCCAAATATAAGGTAGAAGACTATTTTACCCGCCCGGGTATGAACCCCCTGTATTACTGTACGTCTTCCAACAAGGGAAGCGCCTGGTGCCGTTACTCGGAGGATGAGATCGTTTTCTGGCGACAATACGGCAAGATGCCCGAGCCCGCCATCTTTCACCATCCCAACGACGGCATCTCCATGGAACTGGTCACATTGCTCTACTATGTGAGAACCCACGATTTCAAGGAAGGGGAGCCCTATGAGGTAAGACCGCTCATGGGAGGTCAGCCCCGCGAAGCAACCCTTACCATGGAAGGCATTGAGACGGAAAAGTACCCCGGTCATTCGGCCCAGATTTTTCATCTGGAGATGCTGGAACGCGGTATCTTGGAAAACGGTAGCGGCAAGGATGTCTGGATCTGGATTGACTCCGACGAGAGGCGCACGCCCCTGGGTTTGCAGGTGGCTTTGGGCAAGAACGGAATCATGGTCTGCAATCTTATAGAATAGCGCTTATAATTTGTTACGATTTCTTGGGAAATCGATTAGAAATTGTTACCTTCGCGTAATGATTCCCTAACAGGCGGAACCGGGAGTATTGGAAAGCCTGTTTGGATGATGCAAAGCTATAGTAAGCACAACATACAGGAACTGCCTCTAAGCAGTCTGTTCTTCCGAAATAAGGTGGATAACTTCCTCAGAGACAATGGTCTCCGGATGGAAGAACTTGATGTATATTGTGTCATAGAAAACGAAGCCGGAGACATCTTAGCCGGCGCCGGACTTTCCGCCGATATCATCAAATGCATAGCCGTAACCCCCGAAGCCCGTTCGGAAGGTTTGGTGGCACCGCTGGTGTCGCATTTGATTTCCATGGCGGCCTCCAAGGGAATCCTGGAGCTCAAGATTTTCACCAAGCCCGAGAACCAGGCCATCTTTGAAAGCCTGGGCTTCCACGTCCTGGCCCGTGCCCCCAAGGCCATCCTTATGGAAAACGGTCACGGTCTGGAGAGATACTGCCAGTATTTGAAGGGCTTCGCTAAAGAGGGCCGAAGCGGCGTCATTGTGATGAACGCCAATCCCTTCACCCTGGGCCACCTCTATCTCCTGCAACAAGCCTCCAGGCAGGTAGACCACCTTTACATCATCCCTGTAAAAGAAGATAGATCCCAGTTCTCTTACAATGAGAGACTGGAAATGATAAGAAAGGCCCTTCCTACAACCTCCACAGCCCGACGCACCAGTGGGGAGGGGACGAATGTCTGTGTGTTAGAGGGATCGGATTATCAGATTTCAGCGGCTACTTTTCCTACTTATTTCTTGAAAAACTTATCAGACGCGGCGGAAACGCAGATGCGTCTGGATCTTGACCTGTACGCCCGGTGGATTGCACCGGCCCTGAATGCTTCCGTGCGGTTTGTGGGATCTGAACCTCTCGATCCTCTCACGGCCCGGTATAATGACCTGATGAGAGAGCTTCTGCCTGAGGTCGTTGAAGTACCCAGATATGCTGAGGTCTCAGCATCTGAAGTGCGGAAGGCACTGGAGGAGGGGAGTTTCAGGAAGGCTTCGGCCCTGTGTCCGGAGAGTACCTGGCCGTATCTGCTGGCAGAACTGGCGCAGAGGGCTCTGAAGCTGGAGCTGGATACGCCCGGTAAACCGGGACTGGTGGGCCCTGATTCGTGCGGAGCGCACAAGGATATGGATTACGGCACTATGCTCAAGGGAATTGCTGCCATTCGGCCCTTCTTCCCCAAGATGGTGCTGGCGTCGTCGGCCCTGGAACTTCGGGATTTGGGCATTGAGGCCGAAAAGGCTATGCTGGCTGCCACTGGCGGGGTCAATACCCACCGGGGTGCCATTTTCTGTATGGGCCTGGCTCTGAATGCCTGTGGAGATGGAGGCCGGATGACGGAACTGGCAGAGCAGATTTGCGGCGACAATCACTCCAGAGGTGCCCGTACAATAGCCCTGGATGGCTATAAACTGCTCTTTGAGGACTGGCTGCCGTATTATGCCTCCGGCGCCGGAGAGCTCAAGACGCTGCTGCGCATTATGAGCACGCTGGACGATACCTGCGTGATCAAGAGGGCAGGGGCCGAAAGGGCCCAGCAGGTGAAGCAGGAGGCGTTGACTGTAGATAGCAAAGAATTATGTGACCGCTATGCGGCGGAGGGTATTTCTCCCGGCGGAGCGGCCGATATGCTGGCATTGACAATATTTATTCACTCAATCATAATATGATTACACTAAACCCCAATGGAGTTTATCTCCTCGATGGTAAGACCATCGCCAAGGACGCGGCTCTCGGTAAGGACGAGGCCCGTGAAAACACCATTACCTATCAGATCCTGCGCAAGCACGACGTAGACGGTTCCAAGGGCAAGGACCTGCGGATCCGCTTCGACGCTATGGTTTCGCACGACATTACCTACGTGGGCATCATCCAGACCGCCCGCGCCAGCGGACTCGAGAAGTTCCCGCTGCCTTATGCTATGACTAACTGTCACAACTCCCTATGCGCCGTGGGAGGCACCATCAACGAGGACGACCACGTCTTCGGCCTGTCGGCTGCCAAGAAGTATGGCGGTATCTATGTGCCTGCCAACCAGGCTGTGATTCACCAGTATGCCCGTGAGGCCCTCACCGCCTGCGGCAATATGATTCTGGGTTCCGACTCCCACACCCGTTACGGCTCTCTGGGCAATATGGGTGTTGGTGAAGGCGGCGGCGAGCTGGTAAAGCAGCTGCTGGAGAACACCTGGGACATCAAGGCTCCCGAAGTGGTGCTGGTATGGCTGGAGGGCAAGCCCCGCCGCGGTATCGGCCCGCACGATGTGGCTATTTCCCTTGTGAAGGCCGTGTTTGAGAGCGGCTTCGTGAAGAACAAGGTGCTGGAATTTGCCGGCCCCGGCGTCAAGGAACTGCCCATCGACTTCCGTAACGGTATCGATGTGATGACCACCGAGACCACCTGCCTCTCCTCCATCTGGATCACCGACGAAGAGGTTCAGAAGTACTTCGAGATGCACAACCGTCCCGAGGCTTACAAGAAGCTCGAGCCCGGTAAGGTGGCCTGGTACGACTCTATGATTACCATTGACCTGAGCAAGCAGGAGAGTATGATTGCCCTGCCTTACCACCCGTCCAACGCTGTGACCATCCACGAGCTGCAGGAGAACCCCGAGAAGGTGCTCAAGGCCATTGAAGAAGACACCGTCAAGCGCTTTGGTGACAAAGTGCACCCTGACCTCCTTTCCAAGATCAAGAACGGAAAGGTATACGCCGACCAGGGTATCATTGCCGGCTGCTCCGGCGGTACCTACGACAACCTCTCCGAGGCTGCCACCATCCTCAAGGGTAAGTCCATCGGTAACGATTACTTTACTATGAGCGCTTATCCCCAGAGCACGCCCGTGTATCTGGCCACCACGCGCAATCACATTGCCGAAGAACTCCTGGAGGCCGGTGTGGTTATTAAGCCCGCCTTCTGCGGCCCTTGCTTTGGCGCCGGTGACGTGCCGTCCAACAACGGCCTGTCCATCCGCCACACCACCCGCAACTTCCCCAACCGTGAAGGCTCCAAGCCCGGTCAGGGACAGATTTCCATGGTGGCCCTGATGGATGCCCGTTCCATTGCAGCCACCGCTGCCAACGGCGGTGTCATTACCGCAGCCACGGACATTGAATACGAAGACACCCACAAGCCTTATCAGTTTGACGGCCGTATCTATGAGAAGCGCATCTACAATGGCTACGGAAAGGCCCATACGGAGGAGCCGCTGCGTTACGGTCCCAACATCAAGGACTGGCCCGTTATGCCCGCTATGCAGGAGAATATGCTGGTAGAGCTGGCTGCCGTGATCCACGACCCTGTGACTACCACCGACGAGCTCATTCCTTCCGGTGAGACTTCCAGCTACCGTTCCAACCCGCTCAAGCTTTCCGAGTTTGCCCTGAGCCGCCGCGTTCCCGAGTATGTGGGCCGCAGCAAGCGCATCCAGGCCGATGACCGTGCCCGCCGCGCCGGTGAGGTCACCGAAGACCTCCGCAAGGCCCTCGCCGTTGCGGGAACTTCGGCCGAAACTACTTCCTTCGGCTCCTGTGTCTTTGCCAACAAGCCCGGTGACGGCAGCGCCCGTGAGCAGGCTGCTTCCTGCCAGAAGGTGCTGGGCGGTGACGCCAACATCTGCTACGAGTATGCTACCAAGCGTTATCGTTCCAACTGCATCAACTGGGGTATCGTTCCTTTCACCATCAGCAAGGACACTCCGTTTGAGTATGAGGTAGGGGACTATGTGTTTGTGCCCGGTATCCGCAAGGCCATCCTGGGCGGCGAAGAGCAGATTGAGGCCCGCGTCATTACCCGCGACGGCCGCTCCACGCCCATCACCCTCTACTTCCAGAACCTCACCGAAGACGAGCGTCAGATCCTCGCCGACGGCTGCCTTATGAATTATTATAAAAACCGTAAATAAACCATGGAAAAAATCAAAATGACCACGCCGCTCGTAGAGATGGACGGCGATGAAATGACCAGAATCCTCTGGAAAATGATTAAGGATGAGCTCATCCTTCCCTTCGTGGACCTCAAGACCGAGTACTATGACCTGGGTCTCCCGTACCGCGACAAGACCTCTGACCAGGTTACCATTGACTCCGCCAATGCTACCAAGCGTCTGGGTGTGGCCGTCAAGTGCGCCACCATCACCCCCAACGTACAGCGTATGAGCGAGTACAACCTGCACCAGATGTGGAAGAGCCCCAATGGCACCATCCGTGCTATGTTGGACGGTACCGTGTTCCGTACACCCATCACCATCCCCAGCATTCATCCGGCCGTGAAGTTCTGGAAGAAGCCCATCACCATTGCCCGTCACGCTTACGGTGACGTGTACCGCGACGTGGAAATCCAGACCACCGAGCCCGGTGTGGCCAAGCTCGTTTTCGAGGGTGTCTCCGGCGAGCGCATTGAGGAAGTGATCCACGAGTTTGCCGGTCCCGGCGTCATTGAGGGTATGCACAATACCGACGCCTCCATCCGCAGCTTTGCCCACGCCTGCTTCAAATATGCCCTGGATCTGAAGCAGAACCTGTGGTTCGCAACCAAGGATACCATTTCCAAGAAGTACGACGGCCGCTTCAAGGCCATCTTCGAGGAAGTGTTCCAGGAGTACAAGGACGCTTTTGAGGCTGCCGGCATCGAGTACTTCTACACTCTGATTGACGACGCCGTGGCCCGCGTAATGCGCAGCGAAGGCGGCTTCATCTGGGCCTGCAAGAACTACGACGGTGACGTGATGTCCGATATGGTTTCCACCGCTTTCGGTTCCCTGGCCATGATGACTTCCGTGCTCGTAAGCCCCGACGGCAAGTACGAGTATGAGGCTGCCCACGGTACCGTGACCCGCCACTACTACAAGTACCTGAAGGGTGAGGAAACCTCCACCAACCCTATGGCTACCATCTTTGCCTGGAGCGGTGCCTTCCGCAAGCGCGGTGAACTGGACAACCTCCCCGAGCTGGTGAACTACGCCAACCAGCTGGAGCAGGCTTGCTTCGATACCCTGAACGAGGGTCTGGAGACCAAGGACCTGGTGAACCTCTCCGAGGGCATCACTCCCAAGGGCCTTACCTCCCTGGAATTCCTCAAGGAAATCCGCAAGCGCCTGGAAATCCGCCTGGGTGCCTAATTGAAAAAGACAGGGGCGAATGGCCGAAATTCGGTTCATTCGTCCCAAAATTGGAGCTTTGGTCCCAAAATAGCGCTTTTGGTCACTTGTGTTCGTCACAGGTGACTTTTCTTTTTGGGGGTGGGGGAGGCACTGTACCTTTGCATCAAACGAAACAGTTATGATTGCATCCATCCCCGCCCGCCTAAGGCTCGACAATGCCGCCAATATCTATCCCGCATCTATGTCCAAGGAGTATAGTTCCCTGTATAGGATTAAAGTAACCTTGAAAGAAGTGGTAGATGTTACCCTTCTGCAAGATGCCCTCGTACGCGTATCCGAGCGTATTCCTACCTTCCGTTGCACGCTCAAGGCCGGAGCCTTCTGGTGGTATCTGGACCGTTGCCCCGTGAAGCCGGAAGTCCGTGGTGTCAAGCCGCTCAAGGATTTTAGCTTTGAGGAGCAGGACGGCCTCTTATATCGCGTGAGCGCCCGCAAGTGCAGCATCTATCTGGATGTCTTCCACGCCCTGGCCGACGGAACCGGTGCTATGACTTTTCTGATGACCCTTACCGGAGAATACCTCCGTCGCCGTTACGGGGTGGAGATCCCTTACAACCAGCTGGTGCTGGATCCCAAGGACCATCCGGTGTATGCCGAGGTAGAGGACAGCTTCAAGTCCGTCTTCAGCGGCCGTAAGGGCCAGCTGGAGAAGAATGTGGATGCATACCATATCCAGGGTAAGGCGCTGCCCGATTCGGCCGTAAAAGACGTTCGCGTGGTGGTTCCTTCCGAGGACGTCAAGAACCTCTGCCGTGAGTACAGCTGCACGGTAACCGAATTCCTGACCGCCGCTATGATCTATGCCCTGCAGGAGGAGCATCAGAAGGATGACTCCCGCCGCAAGCGCTCGGTCCTCAAGGTTTCCGTTCCCGTGAACCTGAGACCTTTGTACGGCAGCCGTACCGTGCGCAACTTCTCTTCCTATGTGAACCTGGGCGTGGACGTGAAGGACGGTTATTTCTCTTTCCCGGAACTGGTCAAGGCCATCAAGGAGCAGAAAGCCCACGATATGCGCCAGGATAGGCTGGAATCCAAGATTGCCGCCAACGTGGCCCTGGAAGAAATGCTGCTGGTGCGTATGCTGCCCCTCAAGATCAAGCATCCCATCATTGATATCATCAACCTCCTGCACGGAGACCGCTTTATCTCCCAGACGCTCTCCAATATAGGCCAGCTCAAAGTTCCCGAAGCCCTCTATCCCTATATCCAGGACGTGGACTTCTCGCTGGGCCGTCAGCGCGGCAACAGCGGCGCCGTATCCTGTGTGGGATACAACGGAAAGCTCTACATCCACCTTACGCGGAAAATCGTCCGCAGCAGCTTTGAGAATGCCTTTATCCGCCAGCTGATGGCCCTGGGACTGTCTACTGAAGTCTCTGTGGATAATTTAGCCTAAAGGATAGAACAGGGAATCGTAACGGCTGTTCCAGCTGCGGTCGTAGTGCTTGCGGATGACGCGGGCACTGGCAAACGAATTGAAATTGTCCCAGGCCTCCAGGAAAAGGACGGCAAAATCCGTTCTCTGGTGCAGCGTAAGGGCAAACAGCGTATAAACGGCCACAATGTATACCATAGCCCGCTCGCGGTCATCGGCCTGCGGATTGGAGGGAGTGACCAGCGTCAGACGCTCGGCCTGCGCAAAGGCCAGGTCTGCTATGGCATCGGCCAGCAAGGCTTCCTCCGAAGGCGCATAAAGCTGCGCGCAGTAGCGCATAGAGGCGCAAGTACGGGCCGAAGCCTCCTTCTCCAGCACCGGCATAGGATTGGGAAGGGCCGATTCAAAATAGCGGTCATACTGGGCCTCACCCCTCAGGAACTGAAGGGCCAGGACGCAATAGTCTCTTACGCTGGCCTCAATGACCATCGAGTAAGGGGCTTTCTCGTCTATACGGGCCAATATTTCCGTAATACTTGCCATATCTAAAGTGTAAATATACAAATTTTCTATTACATTTGTAAAACCCAAGGTTGAATCGAAGGACTTAGGAGCGAAGCGACCCAGGGGGTCTGGGGGGATAGCCCCCCAGTCGTAAGATAGTTTTATTCATAAAATGCGGAGCTTTTTATGAAAATTGTATTTTTAGATGCCATTTCTATGGGAGACGTCTCCCTGGAAGAAATCGCCGCTCAGGGCGAGTTCACCTGTTATCAATCCTCTACGGCCGAAGAAGCCCGCGAGAGGGTGAAAGACGCCGATGTGGTGCTCTTGAACAAAGTGATTGTGGACCAGGCTTTCCTGGATGCCGCTCCCAAGCTCAAACTCGTTTGCGAAGCCGGAACCGGCATTAACAATATCAATGTAAAGCTTTGCGAAGAGAGGGGAGTGATTGTAAGAAACGTGGCCGGCTACTCTACGGATTCCGTGGCGCAGACGGCCTGGATGCATATCCTGAACCTCAGCGGCCGGGCTTTCCATTATCAGAACTTCGTTACCAGTGGCGCTTACAGCAAGAATCCCGTTCACGTGGATTTCGGCCATCCTTTTACGGAACTCGCCGGCAAGACGCTGGGTATTGTGGGTATGGGTGCCATTGGCCAGAAAGTAGCCCAGATTGGCAAAGCCTTTGGGATGGAGGTTATTTATTACTCCACCTCCGGTACCGGTCACTGCAAAGACTATCCCTGCGTGAGCCTGGAAGAACTTCTGAAGCGTTCAGACGTGATTTCCATCCACGCTCCCTATAATGAAAGAACCGCCGGCCTCATTGGCTACGAGCAGCTCAAGCAGATGAAACGCACGGCCATTCTGGTCAATACCGGCCGCGGTGGCATTGCCGTAGAGGCAGACCTGGCGCGGGCCCTGGATGAAGGCCTCATTGCCGGCGCCGCCCTGGATGTCTATGTAAAGGAACCGCTTCCTGCCGACAATCCGCTTTTGCACCTGGTGCATCCCGAGCGCCTGCTCTTCTCGCCCCACATTGCGTGGTACTCCAGCGAGGCAAGAGCCCGGCTGGCTCACGAAATGGCAGAAAATATTAAGAGGGGCTGGTAAGAGCCCCTCTTTCTGTTTAACTAATTCAAACTTGTATCTACGCTAGTCTTTCTTCTTGGTTTCAATATTGGCAAAACCGCTCTTTCTGATGTTGGTGTGCTCGACTTCCAGTTCGCTGGCGTCAATGTCTCCGGCACCGGAAACACTCAGGTTGGCGGTATGGGCCTTACCGGACAGATCCACGTCACCGGCACCGTTCACGCTCACATTGAGGGTCTCAACGTCCAGGTCGCTGGCGTCAATGTCACCGGCACCATTTACCGTAAAGGTGAGGGAAGGAACCTTGATGGAAGAAACTTCAAAGTCTCCGGCTCCGTTAACCTGTACGTCCAGGTCTTTGTCTGATTTGTAGTTGAAGATCTCTGCATCGGCGGCGCCGTTTACCAGGAGTGTTTCCAGGCAGGGGAGAGTAACGTACACCTTGAAGGTCTTTGCCACAATCTGAACATTGTCCTTGGATTTGAGCAGGAGCGTTCCATCCTTTACTTCATAGTCCAGATACTGGAAGACTTCTTCGTTGGCCTTGACACTTACCGAATAGTCCTCACCCTGGGTAATGGTGATATCGGAAGATCCGTTGATGGTAATGCCGCTGAAGCCGGACAGGTCAAAGGACTTGGTGGTTTCGGGGCCCTTGCAGACCACTTTCTTGCCGTTGCCCAGGCCATTGAAGCTGAAGGTGCAGCTGCAGGTGAGGGCCAGCGTGCAAAGGGCAATCAATACTTTCTTCATGTTCGTTATTTTTTAAATATACTTGCATCCAATCCCAGAAGCTCCATTTTGCGGAGGATGGCCGGGACTTCTTTTTCCAGGAATTCGGCCTTCTGGGCCTCCTGGATCTTTTCGCGGGCTTCGGCCGATACAAAGTATCCGATACCGCGTTTGTTGTAGATGATGCCGTCGACTGTGAGTTTCTCGTAAACGCGCATGACGGTATTGGGGTTCACCCCAATCTCTGCGCCATATTCGCGGACCGACGGGATTCTGTCATCGGCCTTCAGCTGGCCCGACAGGATGTTCTCTGCGAACACGTCGGCTATCTGGAGGTAGATGGGTTTTTCTCCGTGAAAGTCCATAATATTAGTGCTTTAAGGTTTTGATTCTATAGAAGATACCGCCGGCCAGAAGGATGGCAAAGGTGCCAGCATAGATGGTAACCATATTGATGGTATGGCGGATGAATTGCTCGGCTTGTGCAAAATCTTCTATATCAATGTAGCCCTGGATACCCAGCCAAGCGCTGATGCTGGAGCCCACGATGGAAATGCCAAAGAGAACCAAAAAGGCGTAAAGCAGCTTGTAACGCTTGAAAGTAACGCCGCAGCACAGGAAATAGAGGAAGTTGCAGCAGAATCCCACCAGGTAAGGCACAACCATAAAACCGAGACTCCAGGTGGTGGTGTATTCTTCGTTGGCAAGGGACAGACTGCTCTGGAGCTTCTCGAAGGCGTGCACAGCGTTGGTGATGAGCATTTCCCCATATGTAGGATCTACCAGGCTCAGGAGGCAATCCGTTGCGGTATAGACCACGATAAAGGATACCGGAATCACCAAGAGGGTCATCAGAATCATAGAGACCCATTTTTCAAAGGCCGAAGCGGGAATCATCAGCCAGGCGGAACCTTTCTTCCGGTTGGTGATGTAGCCGTAGGTACGAATCTGATAGAGCTCCAGGGCTACGGAGGCCAGGATAAAGACCACCAGTCTTCCGGCAAAGCCGGGGGCCTGCCAGACGCCGTGTCCATTTGAGATGGTGCTGGCAAGGGCGTTGAAGCCGATACCCAGTACATAGAAGATGACGCCGGCGAAGCCAATCATAATGGCGGCCTTTACGTGTATGCGCAGCGTCTGCGTAAGGTCGTATTTGAAATAGGTAAAGAAACGTTTACCGTTGAAAACTTCTGACTGCATAATACTACTGGAATAAGGCTTTGACAATATCTTTGTGAGAATGCACGGCATTGAAGAGGGCTTCCAGGTTTACCTTGGACTCTTCGCCGGTGGTGTTGGGATACACCTGGATGGCGCCGGAAGGCGTTTGTTCCAGATAGAGGGCATCGGCCTTGATGTTGGAGCCGTAATCGAAGAAAAGCTTCTGGGTAATGGTCTCCAGGCTGGCGTTCAGGAGCACCTGCTCTTTGTCCAGGATGATGATGGGGTCGATGATTTCTTCCAGATCACGGACCTGGTGGGTGGAGATGATAATGGCGCTTTCCTCGCAGGTGTACTTCATAATGGCCTTGCGGAACTGGGCCTTGGAGGGGATATCCAGACCGTTGGTGGGCTCGTCCATATAGTAGTAACGGGCGTTGCAGGCCAGGGCAAAGGCAATCCAGGTCTTTTTGAGCTGACCGGTGCTCATAGAGTCCATACGCTGCAGGGAATCTACCTCAAACTCCAGGAGGATGGTGAGGTACTTGTTAAGGTCGAACTTGGGCCAGAGGGCGCCCTGCTCCTTACCAAAGTCAATGGCTTTGGCGTGAAGGCCGCTTACTTCGTCGGGGAGGTAGAATTGCTCTGCCAGGAGGGAAGGCTGGCGGTCAAAAGGATGGCGGCCATCGGTTTCGATAACGCCGGTCTGGGGCTTTTTGAGGCCGCAGAGGAGGGTGAGAAGGGTGGTTTTACCTACGCCATTCTCTCCAAGGAGGCCGTAAATGTTGCCTCCCTTGAGCTCCATAGTGATGTTGTTGAGCACTCTCTTGGAGCCGTAACTGAAGGATAAGTCTTGGACGCTAATCATATCTTTGCGGTGTATTAGTTCATTAGTACACTGCAAAGGTAAGAAGAAAAATCAAATCTCCAAAAAAAAATTCACTTTTTTCGCCATTCATCGGGAGTCAACCCCGTATGCTGCTTGAAACTGTGGGCGAAATTGCTGCGGTCCGAGATTCCGACGCGGCGGCTGATGGTAGAAATGGAGGTCTCCGGCTCTGCTTTCATCTGCTCCATAGCGTCCTGGAGCCGCAGCCGGGTACGAAAGGCGCGGAGGTCATCTCCCTGCGCCAGAAAATACCTATATATAATAGGGTAGGGAAGGCCGATGTTTTCCGCCGTCTCCGCCAGGGTTTTGTGGGGAAGGCGGTATCCCTTGGCCTGGACCCAGGCGTCCAGTGCCCGGGCCACCCTTTCCTCCTTCTCCGGAGAAAGCTGTTTGGGCTCAGGCGGGGGACAGAAAGAAGAAGGAGCCTGCTCTCTTTTGGGGAACAGGCTCCTGAAGTAATCTTTAAGGGATTGCTTACCAGCCCAGGACATAGGCGAAAATGAGCGGTGCTACGATGGTAGCATCGGATTCCACGATGAACTTGGGCGTATCGGGTGCCAGCTTGCCCCAGGTGATTTTCTCGTTGGGGACGGCGCCGGAGTAAGAACCGTAGGAAGTGGTGGAGTCGGAGATCTGGCAGAAATAGGCCCACAGCGGGGTACCGGTCCAGCCCAGATCCTGTTCCATCATAGGAACGCAGCAGATGGGGAAGTCACCGGCGGTGCCGCCGCCAATCTGGAAGAAGCCAACGCCAGCGCCCTGGCTGTTCTTCTTGTACCAGTCTACCAGGAACATCATAACCTCTACACCCTGGATGACCATGTGGGGGTCATACTCACCGCGAATCACGTGGGCGGTGAAGATGTTACCGGTGGTGCAGTCTTCCCAGGCGGGGCAGATAATGGGGATGTTCTTTTCGCAGGCGGCTACTACCCAGCTGTCCTTGGGGTCAATCTCGTAGTACTGCTTGAGGACACCGCTGCGGATCATCTGATAGATGAACTCGTAGGGGAGGTATCTCTTGCCTTCGGCCTTGGCCTTGTCCCAAACCTCTACCAGGTGCTTCTCCAGACGGCGGAAAGCTTCCTCTTCCGGGATGCAGGTGTCCGTAACACGGTTGTAGTGGTTGTCCAGGAGTTCCTGCTCCTGCTTGGGGGTAAGATCACGGTAACCGGGAACCCTGTAGTAGTGGCTGTGGGCCACGAGGTTCATAATATCTTCCTCCAGGTTGTTGGCGCTGCAGCAAACAAAGGCAATCTTGTCCTGGCGAATCATTTCTGCCAGGGAGAGGCCCAGTTCTGCGGTACTCATGGCTCCGGCCATAGCCAGAAACATTTTGCCACCCTTGTTCAGAAGGTCTTCATAGGCTTTTGCAGCATCTACCAGGGCTGCGGAATTGAAGTGACGGTAGTGATGGGTAATGAATTGAGAGATAGGTCCCTTTTCCATTTTTTTACAGCTTACCGCGGGCGAAGCCAGTCTGTGACTTCCAACCAGCAGATTTGTGCAAAATTAGGAAAAAAACTCGAGAAACGCTATATTTGCAAATTATTTTGTGTGTATGAACCTATTTCCTAACATTGAGAAAGCATATACCCGCGAACATCTGAATGCCCGGGAGGCCCAGCGAATGGCAGAATTCATCGCTTTCGGCCCCGTTGTCTTTCAGGTGAGCCGGCTTATGATCAAGTTCGGAATTCTGGATCGTCTTCGTGAAAAGGCCATGACTTTGCCTCAGATTGCAGAAGCAGCCGGCCTCAGCGAATACGCCGCCAAGGTTCTCATGGAAGCCTCTTTGTCCATCGGCACGGTTACCATAGATCCCGAGAAGGATGAATATCATCTGACCAATGTGGGCTGGTTCCTGCTAACGGACAAGTCTATCCGTGTCAATATAGATTTTAACCACGATGTAAACTATGAAGGTTTCTTCCGTTTGGAAGAGGCCCTGAAAGAGGGAAGACCGGCCGGTCTGACTCACTTCGGTTCGTGGCCTACCATCTATGAAGGTTTATCCTCCCTGCCCCCTCAGGTACAGGCGAGTTGGTTCGGCTTTGATCATTATTATTCCGACCTTTCTTTCGCGGAGGCCCTTCCCATCGTATTTGCCGGCAAGCCCCGTCGCATCATGGACGTAGGCGGCAATACGGGCCGATTCTCTCAGCAGTGCGTCGCGTATGACCCGGATGTGGAGATGACCATCGTGGACCTGCCTCAGCAGATCGGCCTTATGAAGGAAGCGGTGAAAGAAGACCCTAACGCAGGGCGGATCCATGGATATGGCACCAATCTGCTGGACCTCTCCAATGAATTCCCGGAAGCCGTGCATCCGGACGTGATTTGGATGAGCCAGTTCCTGGATTGCTTCAGCGAGCCTCAGATCCTGAGTATCCTGCAGCGGGCGGCCCGGATCATGGACGGCCATACGCGTCTGATGATCAT